>JBAXSA010000124.1:0-7987 GCA_037130945.1 Pseudomonadota bacterium
GGGTGCGACGAGGATCGCACAGAATGGAGCGGGCGGCCCCGTCTGCAGGACCGCCCGCCCCGGGTCGAGGCACCAGGAAGCTACTTGTAGTAGCCGACCGCGCAGACCTGATCGGGGCCCGCTTCCTCGGCGGTCAGACGTGGGACGTGACGGTGCGGCAGACGGTGTGTGCCTGCGCGGTGGCGACGGGAAGGGCCGTGACGCCCGCGAACAGAAGGGCGACCAGGCCTGCCTTAACGATTTTATTCATAATAATGACCTCGTGAATTTCATACTAACCGGCAAGAAAATCTCTTACGAAAGGCCGCCAGCTGCTTCAACCAGGCAACTGAACGCTGGGCGGCGTATTGCGGAAAATCCTGAATATTCTGATTTTCCTGCGATACCCCTCGCCAGACTTCGTGGAGAGAGTGATTTAGGGAAAACCCCTAGATGCCTAGTGTACGCCATAAGGGTCTTGTTTGGGTACATCCGCAACCCTTGCGAGAGATCCTGATGCAGGTATTGGTCGGTGATATTGGTGGCACCAAGACCCGGCTGGGGGTGGTGGAACTCACCAGGCAGCCTTACGAAGCCCAGGGAGAGCGGGGCTATCCCAGCGCCGACTTTCCCCATTTCGAGGCCATTCTCGAACAGTTTCGCGCCGATAGCGGTGGCCTGCCGTCGCAGCTCTGTGTTGGCGTGGCGGGGCCGGTGCGCGGCCAGTGCTGCGAGGTCACCAGCCTGCCCTGGCGCTTGGAGGGTTCGGCGATGGCCCATCGTCTGAATCTTGAGCGAGTGGTTTTGCTCAATGACCTGGAGGCCCACGCATGGGGACTCGGAGCCCTGGGCGAAAATGATTGGCAGGTTCTTCAGACGGGTACTCCGGATCCTCGGGGCAACGCCTGTTTGATCGCCGCCGGAACCGGTCTGGGGGAGGCCGGACTGGTGTGGGACGGACAGCGGCAACGCCCGTTTGCCACCGAGGGCGGGCACGCCAGTTTTGCGCCGGGTTGCGAGTGGGATGTTGAACTCTGGCGTTTTCTGGCGGCCCGTCACGGCCATGTGTCCTGGGATCGGGTGGTGTCCGGCCGGGGGTTGTGGGCGATATTCGAATGTCTACTGGAGACCCGGAGGGCGCGGATGCCGGACTGGCTGGCGGAAGCCGCCCAAAAAACCGGCGATCCAGCGGCGGCGGTGTCACAGGCGGCCCTGGCGGGGCGGGACGAACTCTGTGATGAGGCCCTCGGCCACTTTGTGCGGCTCTACGGCCTGGAAACCGGCAACCTGGCCCTCAAGATGCTGGCCACCGGGGGCGTCCATGTGGGAGGCGGCATCGCGCCAAAAATTCTGCCCTGGCTCACCGACGGCCGTTTTCTCGCGGCCTTCCGCAACCAGGGCCGGATGACGGCGCTCATGGACAGCCTGCCGGTGCGTGTTCTCTTGAGCGATCGCACCGCGCTGATTGGCGCAGCGGTTTTTCTGGCCACGGAGGCTTCCCGGTCATGAGTGCTGGCGTGCCCGAGAGCCAGATATTTTCCGATGCCGGGGCGCTGGCCCTGGCCGTGGCCGGGGGCATTGCCACAGCGGCCGCCGAGGCCCTGTCCAAGCGCGGGTGTTTTAAGATTGTCCTGGCGGGCGGGACGACGCCCATGGCGGTTTATCGTGAACTGGCAGATTGTGCCACCGACGGGTCTCGCTGGCGGATTTACTTTGGCGATGAACGCTGTGTGCTTCCAGAGGATTCACGCCGTAACGACCGGGCAATCCGCGAGGTGTGGCTGGATCGGGTGTCATCCCGGGTATTTGCCATCCCCGCCGAACGCGGGCCGCGCCGGGCTGCCCTGGACTACACTTCGGTGGTTGAGGCCGAGCAGCCCTTCGATCTGGTACTCCTCGGCCTGGGCGAGGATGGCCATACCGCCAGCCTGTTTCCCGGTCATCTCCATCCCCAGGCGGAATGGGTTCATCCGGTCTATGGTGCCCCAAAGCCGCCGCCCGAGCGGGTATCCTTGAGTCGGCGGGCGTTCTGTGCCAGCCGAATGGTGTGGTTTCTGGTCACCGGGGCTGGCAAGGCCGGGGCCTGGCGAGCCTGGCAGGCCGGGGAAGCGTTGCCAGCCGCCGGAATCCGTGGCATGTTCGAGACCCGGGTCTGGCTGGATGCGGCTGCGGCAGGCCGAACGGAACCCATGATTTGATAATTGACAGGACGGAGTGAACGATGTGGGCTGTAGCGATTATTTTGCATCTGTTGGGTACCCTGATATGGGTGGGCGGCATGTTTTTTGCTCATATGACGCTGCGTCCCGCCGCCGCCGAGTTGCTCGATCCGCCCCAGCGGTTGCCGCTTCTCAACCGGGTATTGCAAGGGTTTTTCCGCTGGGTCTGGCTGGCCGTGGCGGTGATTCTGGCCACCGGGTTCTGGATGAACTTCGGCCCCCTGGGCGGCCCCGTGCGCTTGGCGGTTCACCTCATGATGGGGATCGGGTTGCTCATGACGGGCATTTTTATTTATATCTGGACGGTTCCCTATCGGGGTCTCGCGGCGGCAGTCAGGGTGGCGGATTGGCCCGCAGCAGGGGTGAGGATGAAGGTGATTCGTTCGTTGATCCTCACCAATTTGATTCTGGGACTGATCGCCACGATTCTCGGGGGCGTGTCCCGCTTTATATAAATTTTAGTTTATCCCAGTGAGATGGTGGATACCCCGTGAGCCCTTCCGAAACCCGTTATGACGCCTCGACCATCGAGGTACTGAGTGGTCTTGACCCGGTGCGGAAGCGCCCAGGCATGTACACCGATGTCAGCCGTCCCAATCACCTCGCCCAAGAGGTGGTCGACAACAGCGTCGACGAGGCCTTGGCGGGCCATGCCCGCAAGATCCGCGTCACCCTGTTCGCCGATGGTTCGCTGGAGGTCGAGGACGATGGCCGGGGCATGCCCGTGGATATCCATCCCGGCACGGGGCTCACGGGGGTTGAGGTGATCCTGACCCGACTACACGCTGGCGGCAAGTTTTCCGATCAGACCTATCGGTTCGCGGGTGGGCTGCATGGCGTCGGGGTGTCGGTGGTCAATGCCCTGTCGGCGCGCCTTGAGGTGTGGGTCAAGCGGGAGGGCCGGGAGTACCACATGGCCTTCGCCCAGGGAGCCCCCACCTCAAAACTCACAGCCATCGGTTCGGCGGCCCGGCGAGAAACCGGTACCCGCCTGCGGTTCTGGCCGGATGTACCCTATTTTGATACGCCCCGGTTCGCCACCAAACCCCTCAAGCACTTGCTGCGGGCCAAGGCGGTGTTGTGTCCGGGACTCAACGTGGCGTTTCACGACGAGGCCACCGGCGAACAGGAGACCTGGTGTTACCAGGACGGGCTGAAGGATTACCTGACTTCGGCCTTGGCGGATTTTGAAACCCTCCCCGAAACGCCGGTCATGGGCCAGATGACCGGCCAGCGTGAGGCTGTGGACTGGGCACTGGTCTGGGTGCCGGCGGGCGACGCCGTGGCCGAGAGTTATGTCAATCTCATCCCCACCCCGCTCGGCGGTACCCATGTCAACGGCTTTCGCACCGGGCTCACGGAGGCGGTGCGGGAATTTTGTGAATTTCGAGATCTTCTGCCACGCGGCGTGAAACTGGCCCCGGAGGATGTCTGGGCGCGGTGCAGTTATGTGCTGTCGGTCAAGCTTCAGGATCCCCAGTTCGCCGGGCAGACCAAGGAGCGCCTGTCCTCCCGGGAATGCGCGGCGTTCGTTTCCGGGGTCGTGAAGGACGCCTTCAGCCTATGGCTCAACCAGCACACCGAGGCTGGCGAACGCATTGCGGCACTCGCCATCGACGCCGCCCAGACTCGCTTGCGGGCGGGGCGCAAGGTGACTCGCAAGCGCATCACCCAGGGCCCTGCCCTGCCGGGAAAACTTGCCGACTGTACGGCCTCGGACAACACCCGTACCGAGTTGTTCCTGGTCGAGGGAGATTCTGCCGGCGGCTCGGCCAAACAGGCACGGGACAAGGAGTTTCAGGCGGTCATGCCGCTGCGGGGCAAGATCCTCAATACCTGGGAGGTGAATTCGGAGGACGTGCTGGCCTCGCAAGAGGTTCACGACATTGCCGTGGCCATCGGCGTCGAGCCGGGTCATCCGGATCTCAGCCAATTGCGATTTGGGCGGGTCTGTATTCTGGCCGATGCCGATTCCGACGGTGCCCATATTGCCACCCTGTTGTGTGCCCTCTTTCAGAGGCATTTTCCCACCCTGGTGCAAGCCGGGCATGTCTATGTCGCAATGCCGCCCCTGTATCGCATCGATGTCGGTCAACGGGTGTTTTATGCGCTTGACGATGGGGAACGCCAGGGGATTATGGATCGCATCGCCGCCGAGGGTCTCAAGGGCAAGGTCAACATCCAGCGTTTCAAGGGGCTCGGCGAGATGAACCCGCAACAGCTGCGGGAGACCACCATGCAACCAGATACCCGACGGCTGGCACGACTCACCGTGGCACCAGACGATGGTGCCGATGCCCTGCTCGACATGCTGCTGGCCAAACGCCGTGCCAGCGAGCGCCGTACCTGGTTGCAGGACAAGGGCGACCTCGCGGAAGTGCTGTGAGTTTTTCGGACTTATTTCATCGACCACAGGCAAAGAATGGGGAGTATTGGCGGCCGATTGCGGGCTTGACACAAAACACATCCACATTCAGAATCTTACCTATGTCTTACTCTGTGGCGAGATTCCTCATGGAAACCACCAAGCTGTCCAGCAAGGGCCAAGTGATTATCCCCAAGGCCTTTAGGGTCACCCACCATTGGGATCCCGGCCTTGAATTGATGGTCATAGAGAGGGGTGATGGCATTTTGTTAAAGCCCAGAGCCCCATTTGAAGCAACCACCCTGGACGATGTGGCGGGGTGCCTAAGCTACCAAGGCCCGACGAAGACCCAGGAAGACATGGATGCCGCAATGAAGCGGGCGGCCAAAGAGGCCTGGCATGATAGCGATTGACACCAACGTCATCATCCGGCTACTGACCCGAGACGATGCCGCTCAATACGAGGCAAGCCGAAAACTCTTTGCCAGCGAGGATATATTCATCGCCGACACCGTGATTCTGGAAACAGAATGGGTGCTTCGGTATGCCTACGATTTTGAGCCAAGCGCAATTTGCGAATCTCTAAGAAAACTTTTTGGCCTTGGCAATGTAAAACTCAGCAATACTCAACTTGTCGCTCAGGTACTGGATTGGCATGAAAGCGGGCTGGATTTCGCGGATGCCTTCCACCTTGCACTCAGCCAACACCACCCAGTGATGAAGACCTTTGATGACAAGTTCATTAAGCGCGCAAGAAATCTCACCAAATGCAGCGTTGAAGAACTCTAATGGAAATCGCGTGAACGCATGGCATAGGTTGGAGGAAAATTCATGATTCATGTGGGTATCGTCGGCGCGACGGGTTATACCGGCGTCGAATTATTGCGCCTGTTGCTCGGCCATCCCGACGTGGCTATTGAGGTCGTCACCTCGCGCTCCGAGGCGGGCCTGGCGGTGGCGGAGATGTTCCCCAATCTGCGTGGCCACAGCTCGCTGCGTTTCGAGGAACCGGACATGGCCCGGCTTGCCGAGTGCGACCTGGTGTTTTTTGCCACCCCCAACGGCACCGCCATGCGGATGGTTCCCGAACTACTCCAGCGAGAGGTGCGGGTGATTGACCTGGCCGCCGATTTTAGACTTCGGGACGCCGACGAATGGCAGCACTGGTACGGTATGCCCCACGCCTGCCCAGAGTTGCTGGTGGAGGCGGTTTATGGTCTGCCGGAGCTAAACCGCACCGCCATCCGCCAGGCCCGCCTGGTCGCCAATCCCGGGTGTTATCCCACCGCCGTCACCCTGGGTCTTCTACCCTTGCTGGACAAGAATCTGGTGGAAACCTACAACCTGGTGGCCGATGTCAAATCCGGGGTCAGCGGGGCCGGCCGTAAGGCCAGTGTACCGATGCTGATGGGCGAGACTGGCGAGAGTTTCAAGGCCTATGGTGTGGCGGGTCACCGTCATTGGCCGGAGATTCGTCAGACGCTCACCCAGATCGCCGGATGCCGGGTGGGATTGACCTTTGTGCCTCACCTGGTACCGATGATCCGCGGGATTCACGCCACCCTGTACGGATGTCTGAACCAGACCGTGGATCTCCAGGCCCTGTTTGAAACCCGTTACGATGGCGAACCCTTTGTCGATGTCTTGCCCGCCGGTTCTCACCCGGAAACCCGCCATGTGCGCGGCGTCAACTGCTGTCAGATAGCCGTGCATGAGCCCATGGGTCGTGGCACGGCAGTGATTCTCTCGGTGATCGACAACCTGGTCAAGGGCGCGGCTGGTCAGGCGGTGCAAAATATGAATTTGATGTGCAGCCTGCCGGAAAACGCCGGGCTTTCGGCTATTGCGGTGCTGCCCTAAGGAGTCATTCGGGCATCCTTCAAAAAGGCCCGCAGGGTGAAGGCACCGCGCAGATCGCCGACCTTGAAGCCGGTGGCGTGATCCTCGGGATAGAGTTGCTTGAGCGCCGCCTGAACCTCGGGTTTGATCTCCATACCATGGCAGCCGAGACACAACTCTGCGGTGGGAATTGCCTTCATATAACGAAATTCCTGTTTATCGCCATGGGTGAGAACCTCCGAGAATTCCATTGTCTGGAGATCTTCGCCGGCTTGTCGGCGGCTCTCGAACTGCTGCAATACTTGGGTCTCCCAGGCATCGGGCTGGTTTTTGGCATGACGCAGCTTCAGAGAGGTGCGGCCCACCGTCCAGCCCGTGGATTGCGTGAAATCCTTGGCGATCTGAGGTGCCCTGGTGTGGCACACGGCAATGGCGGTCACAGGGCCACCCGACTTCATGGCAGCTTCCAGTTCGCCCTTCAGGGCCGTAAAGAAGTTTTTAACGATACCTCGTGCCTGAACCAGGGAGTCTTCCTGGATGCCGGCGGTGGCGATGCCGAGGGTGGCAAACGCCAAAAAACCAGAGGCGATAACGATTTTTTTCATGCGTGGCATACGACGATCTCTTTAAATATGACTGTGAAACACCGTAAGGGATTGAAATCCACCCGCAAACGGCTCGGAAGAAAAATCCGGGGGGGGATTGCCCACTTGATGGCAACCCCCAAAACCGGTGAAATACCCCATCGTACAAACCTGGTGGGAGGATTCTTAATGAAGCGACACTTGGCAATTGGGGCAATCATGGTGATTCTGACATTCGCCATGATGGACAGAACACAGGCGCGACCCCCTCGACCCATTTTGGATGAGCTGGTTTCGCCATTGAGCGAATCTGAACTGAGCGGTGTGGGCTGTTTGGTGGGTACTGCGGCCATCGGAGGCACGCTGATCTATCTGCTCGGTGGGTTTGGTGCCATCACCGGTCACTTGGGCGGGCCCATCCCCGCAGCACGGGTACTGGAAGGCGCGGCCGCTGGGGCCTTTATATTTTCCAGTGCCTGTTACGTCGGTGCCGCGTTGGCACCGGTGGTGGCAATGACCTATGACACCCTTAAAAATCCCCTGACGGATGAGATCCTTTCATCCTCCGATCCAATCACCAGCCCTTCACCCATGACGGGCGATGCCCACTAGGAACATCGCCGTCACCCGGAGGATCCATCATCCGCGTTTATTTAGCTCCCCCGGCCATGGGACGAAGCACCATAGGTTTTTCGGTGCGGGCTTCCGGACGCAGGGCGGGGTTTCCCTGCCTCACGGGGGGATCGGCCATTACCACGCCGCGCTCAGTGGCACGCTGACGTAACTGACCGTATTTTTTATCCTGGATTTGTTGTTTCTCCTGCGCGGTACGGGCCTGCTTCATATCGCGACGATAGGCCTGCTTTTCTTGCGCGGTCATGAGATTGCGCGGTTTGACCACAGGCTGGGCCGCAGGCTGGCCGGTCGGAGCCGTCATGGCCTTGGCGGCAGGTGGTTGAGCCATGACCGGCAGGGTGAACAACCCCATCGCCACCGCCAAA
>JBAXSA010000125.1:0-7973 GCA_037130945.1 Pseudomonadota bacterium
TGTTCCCGCCATGGGCCAAAGCCTTGCACATAATCCCAAACCCGACGGCTCTGGGTATGCAGGAGGTGGGGAGTATGGGTATGGATCGGCGAGCCGGTGCCATCCCGGTGATCGCTGCACAGCCCGCCCAGATAAGTTCGCCGGTCAATCAGGAGAACCCTTTGCTGTAAACGGCTGGCCAGCTGTTCAGCCAGTACCGAGCCGGTAATCCCCGCACCCACCACAACACTGTCATAACGAAACATGGGCATGTCCTTTTATCTTAAAATCGGGATGCTAGGCGACCGGTGTGCCACGCAAAATCTCACGGCCTGGCCTTGAAGTGGCTTGGCGCAGTCTACACTATCACTCTCTAAAGGCGATTTTACCTTTTCTTGGCTATCTGACTATTCTGCGAGGTCACCTTCATGCTTTCAGCCCCAAACAGCGATTTGACCCATGCCATTGTAGATGTGCAAAACAGTAGCGACCACCGCCACCTGGCCATCAACAAGGTCGGCATCAAGGATATCCGTCACCCGGTGCGAGTCCGTGACCGTAGCGATGGCGAGCAGCATACGATCGCCACCTTCAATATGTATGTGAACCTGCCCCATGATTTCAAGGGAACCCATATGTCCCGGTTTGTGGAGATTCTCAACAGCCGCGAGAAGGAAATCACCGTGGAATCCTTCGGTGCCATGCTGGTTGAAATGGTGGAGCGGCTAGAGGCCCGTTCAGGACATATCGAGATGCGCTTTCCCTACTTTATCTGCAAAGAAGCGCCGGTTTCCAGGGTCAAGAGCCTGATGGACTATGAGGTGACCCTAATCGGCGAGATCCATGATGGCCATGTCGCGACCTCCATCAAGGTGGTGGTACCTGTGACCAGTCTGTGCCCCTGCTCAAAGGGGATTTCTGATCGCGGTGCCCATAATCAGCGTTCCCACGTTACGGTTCTGGTGCGTACCGAGGGCTTTGTGTGGATCGAGGAGATCATCGCACTGGTCGAGGAACAGGCGTCTTGCGAGCTGTTTGGACTGCTGAAACGCCCGGACGAGAAATTCGTTACTGAACACGCCTACGACAACCCCAAGTTTGTCGAAGACATGGTGCGTGATGTGGCAATCCAGCTCAACCAGGATTCTCGAGTGAGTCACTATGTGGTGGAATCGGAGAATTTCGAGTCGATTCATAACCACTCCGCCTATGCCATGATTGAGCGGCCGGTGGCGTAAGAGGCCATTATTAACCGGAATCAGGAATCAAACCCATGAATAAAGTGAATAAAGTGAATAAAGTGAATGAAGTGCTGAAAATCCTGTATGTAGACGACGAGCCGGACATTCGTAGCATCGTCGAATTTGCTCTGGAGGACGAGGAGGATTTTGAGCTAAAAATATGCGCTTCCGGCCAGGAAGCTCTGAACATCGTGGGCGTCTATCAACCTGATCTGGTCTTGCTGGATGTGATGATGCCGGGCATGGATGGCCCGACCACGTTTCGGCGGCTGCGTGAGTTGCCGGGTTTGGCAGGGCTGCCGACCGCCTTCGTCACCGCCAAGGTGCAGCCGCGAGAGGTCGCCGAGTTCAAGGCCATGGGTGCGGTGGGTGTGATTGCCAAGCCGTTCGACCCCATGGCGCTCGCGGATCAGGTGCGTGCCCTCTGGAAAAGTAGACCCTCTGTCTGAAGGAAAATTCACGCTGTCGAAAGCCCCCCCTTTTTCCGTGCCGCTCCCAGGGCCGTGACGGTGGCGTGGAGCAGGGTAGAGGCGTCCTGTAGGGGAGGGACTGTGGCAAGGCCGATACTCAGGGTGGCGCGAAGGATGCCACCGGGATAGCTGTGCTCCAAGGCGGCATAGCGGTGGGCAAGGTCTTCCAGCAGACGGCTCGACTGGGCGGCAGATTGATCTTTCAGGAGCAACATGAGGATGCCGCCACTGTAGCGTCCCACGGTGATATCCAGCAGCGGCAAGGGGTGACACAGGAGATGAGCGAGGTTTTTCAACGCCTGGTCGCCGGCCGCATCGCCGTGGTGATGGTTGATGCCGGCGAGATCGTCCACCCCCACCAGCGCCAGGGTGAAGGGTTCGCCCGTCGCCAGGGCCCTGGTCAATGCCTGCTTGAAGGCCGAGTGCAGGAGGGTGCCGGTGAGCGGGTCGCGCAGCCGCTGCGCCCGCAGGGCGCGATAGTGCCGGGCATGCTGGGTGGCCACCGCGATGAGGCGGTTTGGCTGAACCGGTTTTTCGAGAAAATCGTTAGCCCCGGCATGGATGGCGTGAATCTGGTGGGTCAGGTTGGTCTCACCAGAGAGAAAGACCACCGGCAGGTTGGCGTATTCGGCGGCATGGCGGAGCAGGGTGGCGAGTTCGATGCCGTTACAGCCGGGCATGTGCATGTCCATGAGTACCAGTTCGGGGTCGAATTCGCCCATGGCCTGGAGTATTTGGTGGGGGTCGGAAACGGCGCACACCCTGGCACCGGCGGATTCCAGCACAGCGGCGTAAGGGGCGGCGATCTCCGGGTCGTCGTCCACGATCAAAATGCGGTAGGGGTCGGGATTCTCGCGCCCGCTGAGAAGGTCGAGGCGTCCCACCAGACAGTCCAGGTTCACCGGCTTGACGAAGAAGGCGGAGGCTCCGGCGCGTACAGCGGCAAGCCGTGCTTCCAGCGTACCCCCAGCGGACATCATCACCGCCGGACAAGGACGGTCGAGGCTGTCCTGAAGGCTGCGCAGGCACTCGGCGCCGGCCAAATTCCCTTCGGGAAAACTCATGCCCATCACCAGGACATCCGGACGCGCCTCGGCCACGGCGGGAACCAGTTCATCCAGGCTGCCAAAAGCCCGTACCTGATAACCGAAGGCGCGCAGTTGCCAGGCCATGTGCTCGATCAGCGGGGTATCGTCGTCCACGATATAGAGAAGCCGCGGGTCGAAATCCTGCGGGTCGGAAGGGTTATCCAGGCCGGAGGCGCAGGGCGTGACAACAGCCGATGAGAGCGCTGTGACCGCGCCGCGCAGGCCGGCCACCGCCAGGTTCAAGCGCGTCAGTACGGCGTTTTTGTCGGCTGTATTCCCCAGCGTATCCACCAGCTCCTCGGCCAGCCGCGCCTGCTGACCCAGGGCCGGATAGCCAAAGGTGCCCGCCGAGCCGGCCAGATTGTGCAGGGCAAGGTGCAGGGACGTCCGTCGACTGTCGTTGATCTCGCCCTCGCAAAAAAGCCCCCGCAGATCGTCCTCGATGGCGGCCAGGCGGCCTTCCAGGCCCTGTTGGAAAACGCTGCCGAGGGCTTGCAGACGGGCGGTGATGTTTTGTTTATCGCGCTTCATAAGGGCAGGGTCTCACGAGCCAGGTTTCACGGTGGCAATCTTCGGTCTTGCAGGGCGGATTTTGTTTATCATAGCGGAATCGAAATGTCGTGGTTCCAGCACCGCTGGTTTGAGGGATGGGGGAATAGGTGATTCGAAAAGGTTTGGCGTGGCTGGACGAAGGGCCCCTGTTGTCCCTGGCATGGATGCTGGGCATGGCGGCCTTTTTGTTTTTGGCCGCCGTCCCAGTGGATATTCTCAGTCAACTGGGGCTGGCGGGCCTGGTGCTGGCGGTGTTGCTGGTGCTGCGCCGGCAAAACTTGCGGGGCATTCCGCGCATCTTTTTCCTGCTGGTGGCAAGCTATCTGTCGCTGCGGTATTTATTCTGGCGCACCTTCAACACCCTCGTCTATCACGACCCCCTGAGCCTGGTTTTCGCGTTGGCGGTCTATATTGCTGAGATCTACGGGCTGACGATCTTTCTGCTGGGGGTCTTCGTCAACATCAGCCCGCTCCGCCGCGAACCCGTGCCGCTCCCCAAGGATCCGGCCCTGCTGCCGAGCGTGGACATCATGATTCCCAGCTACAACGAAGACCCGGCAATGCTGGAGGTCACGGTACTGGCGGCCCGGCAGGTGCGTTATCCGGGTGGCCGGGTGCAAGTTCACTTGCTGGATGACGGCGGCACGTTGCAAAAGCGCCATGACGCCCATCCGGAGAGGGCGGCGGCAGCCTTGGCGCGCCATCGTACCCTCCAGGGGCTCTGCGAGCGTCTGGGGGCCTACTATGTCACCCGCGAGCGTAACGAACACGCCAAGGCGGGCAACATCAATTCCGCACTGAGTACGACCGACGGCGATCTGATTCTGATCCTCGACGCCGATCATGTGCCCACGGTGGACATTCTGGAAAAGACCGTCGGCCTCTTTGTCCAGGATCCCAAGCTATTTTTGGTGCAGACGCCGCATTTTTTCATCAACCCCGACCCCATCGAGAAGAATCTTCAGGTATTTGGGCGTATGCCGAGCGAGAACGAGATGTTTTATTCAGTGATCCAGCTCGGCCTGGATTTCTGGAACAGCTCGTTTTTCTGTGGCTCCGCCGCCGTGTTGCGGCGGCGCTTTCTGGAAGAGGTCGGCGGGATTGCCGGAAGCACCATCACCGAGGACGCCGAGACCGCCCTGGGGTTGCATGCACGCGGCTACCACAGCGCCTACATCAGCCGCCCCATGATCTCGGGCCTGCAACCGGAGACCTACACGAGCTTCATTGTCCAGCGGGTACGCTGGGCCCAGGGCATGGTGCAGATCTTCCTGCTCAAAAATCCCCTGCGACTCAAGGGGCTGCGCGTCTGGCAGCGTCTCTGTTACACCAGCAGTTCGTTCTTTTGGTTTTTTGCCTATGCCCGGGTGATATTTCTGCTGGCCCCGGTCGCCTATCTGGTCTTTGGTTTGCACATCTACGACGCCACCCTGCTGGGCTTTGCCGCCTATGGATTGCCGCATATCGTGGCAACCATGCTGGTTACCCAGTACCTTTTCGGCCATGTGCGCTGGGCTTTTGTCTCGGAACTCTACGAACTGATGCAGTCGTTGTTTTCCCTGCCGGGCATCCTCGAGGTGATACGCAATCCCCATGCGCCGAGCTTCATGGTCACACCCAAGGGCGAACAACTGGAAGAGGATTTTATCTCGCGTCTCTCGGGGCGGTTTTATGTGATTTACCTCATCACCCTCGTGGCCCTGGGGGCCGGTTTTTACCGTTATTGGGTGTTGCCCGAGGATCGTGGGGTCATCCTCATCACCCTGACCTGGGAACTGCTCAATCTGATGCTGCTCAACGCGGCCCTGGGTGCCCTGATGGAACTTCGCCAACGCCGTGTCATTCCACGCATGCCGGCGGACATGACGGCACAGCTTTTTTTCGAGGGCCATGCCGCGGTATCAGTGCAGGTGAAAGACCTATCGGCCCAGGGGGCTTCGTTGCTGGTGGAAGCGAGGGCCTTCGAACCGGTTCGTGACCTCAAACACGCCGAGTTTCTGGCCTTCAATCCGCCGCTTGGAAAATACCTGCGACCCAGGGTTCAGATACGCAACTGGCGCCCGGTGGCGGGTGGACAGGTAGCGGTGGGTCTTGAGTATGTTCACATGAGCCAGCGTCAGAAGGCCGAGGCCGTGGTCTTTGCCCATGGCGACAGCGAACGCTGGGTACGTTTTCAAGGACGGCGGCTCCATACGCAGGGCATTGGGCGCAGTTTTTTTACCCTGTTGCTGTTGGGCGTCCACCACGCCGGGTTGCATTTTCGCCTCGTCATCCGCATCACCCTGGGTTTTTTGGCCCGGCAGCTGGCTGAGATGACGCGGGCGCTACACAGATTTTGGCTGAATTATCGGGAGCGGTTACATGTTTGGTTTGTCTCGTCTTAGCGCATTGCTGATGTCTTTACTGATACCGGCGGTGCTGGCGGCTCCGGCCCCTCCGGTCAAACCGGTCACGCCAATGGTACCGGCGGTGCCGGCGGAGCCGGTGGCCTCCACTGCCAAGGGTCTGCCGCTGGCCACCTATATGACGGAGGATCGGCCGCTACGCCTCACCCGCACGGATGGTGCTGATCACATCAGCATCCCGCTGGCGCGGCGCTACCGCCTCGAAGGGGCAGTGTTGCATCTTCGCGTAACCAACTCCATGGCCCTGCTCAAGGGGCGTTCCCAGCTCAGCGTGGCACTCAACGACCGGACGGTGGTGCAACTGCCTCTGAACCCGGAACAGCCCGAAACCACTGCCGACATCCGCTTGCCGACCGCCCTGTTCCGGCCAGGCTACAATGACCTCTTGTTCAGTGTCTCCCAGCACTACACCTCGAGTTGTGAATGGCCAGGCGCTCCCGAACTCTGGACCGAGATCGATACCCGCGACTCCACTCTGACCCTCACCGGCGAGCTGGCCCCCCTGGAGCCACGCCTGGTGGATCTCGACGACCTGTTCGACCCCAAGCTGCGCCGTGACACCCCACTGCGCATCCTCACCGTGGGCGAGACCCTGACGCCCGAGCAGCTGGACTGGGGCGGTCGGGTCGCCCAGAGCATGGCCTTGCGGTTACGCTATGTCCCCCTCGACCTGCGACATGTCCCCGCCCGGCCGGCCGCCGGTGAGGAACACCGGGGGACGGCCCATTTCCCCGGCCTGCTCCAGTCTCCCCTGAGTGATGGCGACAGCGTACTGATGGGTACTCGGGAGCAGCTCGTACCTTATCTCGACCCTACGCTGATCGCGGCCATGACCGGCCCCTTTCTGGGCGTCTACCCTTTGGATCTGAACCCGCGCCGCCTGGTGTTGGTCGTCGCGGGCACCCGTCCGGACGAAGTCGCCACTGCGGCCCTGACGTTGGGGCTTTTGAACTTTCCCTATCCCGATGCCCCCACGATGCGGGTGGACGAGATTCACTGGCCCGCCGGGGGTGATCCAGCCCCCCTCAACAGCCTCCCGGCGGCAAGTGTCCAGGCCTTTTCCCGCTTCGGCCTGCGCGACCGCACCTTGCGGGGCGATAACGCCGAGCCATTGATCCTGGAAGTCAATCTGCCGCCTGACCTATACGCACCTGAGAACGCCACCCTTGATCTCCGCCTGCACTTTGCCTATGGCGCCGGGATGCGCCGCGACTCAGTGCTGAATATCCAGGCCAATGGCGAGTTTCAGGGTGCCATCGCCCTCGACGACCCGCATGGCGGGGTGTTACGCAATTACCGGGTGGCAATTCCCCTGCGAAGTCTGAATCCGGGTCACAACCGTCTGACCTTTCATGCCCACCTGGTGCCGCAGGTGACCGGCGAATGTACCCAGGTTCAGACCCGCAACCTGATCCTCAATCTCTTTGCCGACTCCACACTGACCATGCCGGCGGCGGTGCATTACGCCACCCTGCCCGATCTGTCTCTGTTGGCACGAACCGGCTTTCCCTACACCGCTGGGGGCGGTAACCCGGTGGTGGTGGTGGCAGGCAGGGACAGTGACACCGCAGTCGCAGCCTGGGTTCTGCTGGCCAAACTGGCCCAGGATCGGGGCTTGTTGCTGCGCCAGGCCGAGGTCGTGTTCGCCCTAGAAGAGCGGCATCGCGGTCGCGATATCCTGGCCTTGGGCACCCCGGCCAGCCTCCCCACCGACTTGCTGAAGGGCGCGCCGCTGCGCTGGGGTACCCAGGGCGCCTTACCCTACCCGTATGGCGCGGGGGTGTCGGCGGAGGCCGTGGCCCTGGAAGGAAACTGGCTGACGAGGGGATGGCGGTGGCTCCAGGAAGGGCTTCCTGTCGCCATCGAGGGTCGTATGCAACCCGCCACGGTGACCCTGGCGCAAAGCAGCGAGCCGGGCCGCTACAGCCTGGCCCTGCAGTACCCTTCACCCCTGATGGCGGGCCGCACCCTCACCGCCATTCTGGCCCAGACGCCCGCGACCCTGCGCGAGGGGGTGACGGCCCTGGTGCGCCCGGAACTCTGGACACAACTGGCGGGAGATGTGGCAACCTGGCGTGCCGGGGAATCTACCCTGAACCATCAGCAGGTCGGGCGTGACTACCAGGTCGGCGACGTCGGCCCATTGGCCACGGCGGAGTTCTATTTCTCCAGGTATCCCTGGATCTGGTTTGCCGCACTGCTGCTGGTGACAGGGGTGCTGGCAATGCTGACCGCCCG
>JBAXSA010000126.1:0-7948 GCA_037130945.1 Pseudomonadota bacterium
TGGCCTCAATGGCCTCCGGCCCAGAGCCCGCCCCAGTGACCGAAAAGCCAAACATTTCCAGCATCTTCCGCAGGGCATTGCGGGCCGGGCGATTGTCGTCTACCACCAATGCCTTGAGACGTTCCATGTTCTCGGGCGGAATCATGTCCCGGGTCTCCACGCCCAGATTGCGCTGGAAGCTTGCGGTGAAGCGAAACACACTGCCGCGCCCCAATTCGGAATGCGCCCAGATACTGCCACCCATCATCTCAACCAGCCTTTTACTGATTGAGAGTCCCAAACCGGTTCCACCAAATTGGCGTGTGACAGAAGTATCCGCTTGCGTAAAGGGCAGAAAGATTTGATCCGCAGTCCCATCCACCATGCCAATACCCGTATCCCGCACGGAAAATTCCAGGGTCACCTGATGGGCGGACTCCTGAAGGGTTTTGGCCTGCACCTCGATTTCGCCTTCTTCCGTGAATTTGAGGGCATTGCTCACCAGGTTCATCAGAATCTGCTCAAGGCGAAGGGAGTCACCCCGCAGTTCGTACCGGCATTCCTCGGAGAGGCACAGGATCAGCTCAAGTTTTTTTTCAGTCGCCTGGGCGCGGAACAGATCTCCCAGGCGGTCGAACACCTCTCTCAGCAGGAAAGCCGATAGTTCCAATTCCAGCTTGCCCGCCTCAATCTTGGAAAAATCCAGAATGTCATTAATGATGCGCAATAGGGATTGGGCTGCGTGAGCGATCTTGGCGAGATAATCACGCAATTTCGCTGGCATCTCCAGCTTGATCGCCAAATCCGCCAGCCCAATGATCGCGTTCATGGGGGTGCGGATCTCATGGCTCATGTTGGCCAGAAATTCGCTTTTGGCACGGTTGGCCGATTCGGCCTCTTGCCGTGCTGCGATGAGTTCCTCCGTGCGCTGCACCACCCGCTCTTCCAGATGGTGCCGATGGCGATCCAGTTCCTCGCGCAGACGTTTTTTCTCGGTAATATCGGTGTTACTACCCCGCCGGCCCAAAAAATGATCCTTCTCGTCGTAGATTGCACGACACTGGTGGGCGAACCAGCGAATATGGCCATCTCTGTGAACGAAGCAAAATTCTAGCGAGGTGTCCTCTTTTTCCTGAAGGTTTTGCATGTGTGAGCGATAAGAATCGAGACATTCCGGGTGAATGAGGGTTTCCATCAGGGAGGGATAACCCATAAAACTCTCCGGTTCATAGCCAAAAATGGTCTTGCAGGCGGGTGATACATACAAGAAATGGCCATCGGGCGCAGTCCAGAAAATCGAGTCAGTAGCATTTTCGGACAGGATGCGAAATTTTTGCTCGGATCGCTGCAAGTCCGCCTGAGCCTGGGCACTCAATTCCAGCCGATGGCTGTGCAGCATCTGACGCCGTAGCTGCTCAATGACCCAGGCAATGGTGATAATCGCCGCAAGTGTCACCAAGCTGACCCAGCCAATCAGCGTCTTGATGGGTACCATGACCTCCTCGCGGTCGATTTTGGCTACCAGATGCCAGGGCGTGCCCGCCACCGGATGGGTGGCCGCCAGCACGGCCACGCCACGATAATCCAGGCTCTCCAGGGTTTGCGGTGAGTGACTCAGAACAGCAGCAACACTCGCCAGGGAATTGGCCCTATCGAGAGGCAGGCGCAGGGACATCGCGGCACCCTGGCGATGGCGCAGTTCATTGAGAAACAGGACATCCTTGCCGTCGCGGCGCACCAGCAAGGATTCGGCACTGGCGCTGGCCACCGGCCAGGTCTGAATCAGTGGAAACAAAAAACGTTCAGGCAAGGCGTGCAAGACCACCGCAGCCACGGGTAGCCGTCCGCCGGTGCCCGGCAGCGGTACCAGATACTCGATATGGATATGTCCAGAGGCCTCGTCCCGATACAGATCGCTGCGCGTGACTTGTCCGCTTTTCAAGGCGTCTTGGAGTAGTTCCCGCATCACTGGAGTGATCTTGTCATGCTCTCCAATGGCCACCACCCCCTCTCCGGCGGCATTGACCAGGATTGCCGAGTGGTAATAGCGGGACTTGAGGTAGGTTTCCAGTCTTCTGACCACAAACGCCCGCGAATCGGCATTGCTGGTGAGTATCAGATCTTCTGCTCGCGAGACAAACCCTTCGCCAGCCACCAAGAATTCGAGATCCATCCGGCGCTCATCGAGCCAATGCTCGATCTGGCCGACCTTCAGCGCGACGATGCTGTTCAGATTGTCAAAGGCTTGTTTCCGGAGATCCGGCCCGTTCAGTTGAACGATGGTGAAAGCGATCAGGGGCACGATCAGCAGAAGGCCCAACAACAGGCCGATCTGTTGAAAACGGTGGTGAACGGTGGAAGTGGGATGGCTCATGGTGTTTTGTGGGAGGTTTCCGATCATGTCTAGTATGAGCGGAAAAAATAGGGTTAAAATGGGGATCTGGCGGGTTGGTGAAGTCAACCGGGAAAATCTCAATCATTTGTAAATAAAAGAGATTTTGGGATGCGGCGTCGGGCCTGAGAGGCGGTTGAGAATTTGAAATGGCGGAGGAAGAGGGATTCGAACCCCCGGACCCTGACGGGTCAACGGTTTTCAAGACCGTCGCTTTCGACCGCTCAGCCATTCCTCCATACACCTTAAGGATAAGGGCAATGGCCATCTTTCGGCAAATCCCAGGATAGACTTGAAATCCTGAATCATGCACCCCATCCAGCAACGGTCATTTTAGAGCCAGTTTGGCTGGCAAAGTGCCAGATGACATCGCCGCCGAATCGGATATCCACCATACCGCAACATTTTTAGAGAGGGCAAATGATCGAGGTCGAACACTTGAGCCGCCGCTTCGGTTCCAAGACCGTCGTGGATGACTTGACCTTTACGGTAAAACCCGGCGAGGTGCTAGGTTTTCTAGGCCCTAACGGTGCCGGCAAATCCACCACCATGAAGATGATTACCGGATTTCTGCGCCCCAGTGCGGGCAGCATCAGGGTGTGTGGTCAACTCGTCGATCGCAGCCCCGTGACGGCCCAGCGAACCCTGGGCTACCTGCCGGAGGGCGCGCCGCTTTACGCCGACATGACGGTCGCGGAATTTCTGGACTTTGTCGCCGCAGTGCGAGGCTTCGAGGGCAAGGAGCGCAAAACCCGGATCGACGCCGTCATCGACAAGGTGCATTTGGAGTCGGTACTTCATCAGTCCATCGAAACCCTCTCCAAAGGTTTTAAGCGGCGAGTGGGGCTGGCTCAGGCCATTCTTCACGACCCCGCAGTGCTGATTCTTGACGAACCCACCGATGGCCTCGACCCCAACCAAAAGCATGAGGTGCGGGCGCTGATCCACGGCATGGCCAAAGACAAGGTGGTGGTGTTGTCCACCCACATCCTCGAAGAGGTCGAGGCGGTCTGCACCCGGGCTATCATTATTGGCGCGGGCCGATTGTTGGCGGATGCCACCCCGGCGGCACTCGAAGCACGTTCGCCCCGCCATCACTCGGTGATTCTCGTGACGCAAAACGACGCCTCGCCGACCCCCGCGCAACTCGGTAATCTGCCTGGGGTCGCCTCAGTGGAGTTTGAACCCACCGACAGCGGTGATCGCTGTTTTAGACTCTATCCCCTGGAGGGCCGGACGATCATCGGCGAAGTCCAGCGGGCGGCCTGCGCCGGCGGTTGGCGTGTGGAATCCCTGCGACTCGAGCAGGGGCGTCTCGATGAGGTGTTCAGACACCTCACCCGGGGCGGTGGCGATGATGACCGGAGGGCACAGGCATGAACGGGCTCAAGGCAGTCTACCGGCGCGAACTGGCCGGTTATTTTAATACCCCAATCGCCTATGTCTTCATGGTGATTTTTGTCGCCCTGGCCGGGCTTTTCACCTTTTATCTGGGCGACTTTTTTGGCCGCAACCAGGCCGACCTTCAGGCCTTTTTTGACTGGCATCCCTGGCTGTATCTCTTTCTGATCCCCGCCTTGTCGATGCGGCTGTGGGCCGAAGAGCGGCGTTCCGGCACCCTGGAACTGCTACTGACCCTGCCCATCACCCTGACCCAGGCGGTGTTGGGCAAGTATCTGGCGGCCTGGGCCTTCACCGGCCTGACCCTGGCACTCACCCTGCCCTTGTGGGTGACGGTCAATTACCTTGGCAGTCCCGACAATGGCGTGATTCTGGCCAGTTATCTCGGTAGCCTGCTGATGGCCGGTGCCTATCTGGCCATCGGTTCCTGCATCTCGGCCATCACCCGCAACCAGGTTATCGCTTTTGTGATTACCGCAGTCACCTGTCTGCTGTTTGTGCTGGCGGGTTTTCCGATGGTACTCAACCTGGTGGGTGGCGTCCTGTCGGAAAGGCTGGTGGAAACCGTCGCCTCGTTTAGTTTTCTCTCCCACTTCCAGTCCATCGAGAAAGGGGTGCTGGGGGGCTTTGATGTTCTATTTTTCCTCTCGTTGATCGCCTTCTGGCTTTACGCCACCGTGGTCATCATCGAGATGAAGAAGGCCGACTGAGGGAGATTTGCATGCACAAGATGAAATGGTTTACCGGTGCCGCCCTGGTGATGGCGGTGTGGTTATTGATCGCCGTCAACCTGGTGGGCGGCGGTCTGCTCCGGGGATACCGGGTGGATTTGACGGAACATCAGCTCTATACCCTGTCGGCAGGCACCCGCAATCTTCTCAACCGCCTGGATGCTTCCGAACCCATTAGCCTGAAATTGTTCCTGTCCCAAAAGCTCGCGACGCGCCTGCCGGGCATCAACGCCTACGCCACTCGGGTGCGGGAATTGCTGGACGAATACCAGCGCGCGGCGGGTGGCCGACTGCGTCTTCAGGTGCTGGATCCCGAACCCTTCAGCGAGGATGAAGACAAGGCGGTGGCCTACGGTCTAAAAGGCATTCCCCTGAGTGACGGGGAGAGCAACTTCTTCTTTGGCCTGGTCGGCAGCGGCCCGACCGGCGAGGAATCGGCGATTCCCTTCCTCTCGAATAAGCGCGAGGAATTTCTGGAATACGACATCACCAAGCTCATCTATCAGGTCGCCTGGCCCAAGAAAAAGGTCGTAGGGCTGCTCTCCACTATTGCGCTGGGCGAGCCGCCAAAGGCACGCAGCCCGATGCTGCCGCCGCAGACCGGCAACCTCATCGTTCTCGAACAGATGCGCCAGCTTTTTGAAGTCCGCGATCTCAAGAAGGATCTCGCCGAGATCCCCGCCGATGTCGATGTTCTGATGCTGGTTCAGCCCTTCGGTCTCACCGAGCCTACCCTTTACGCCATCGATCAATTCGTGCTGCGGGGCGGCCGGGTGCTGGCTTTTATCGATCCCTTGCCCGAAGAGGCCGGTGGTGCCACACCCGGTAGCGACAACGGCATCCAGCGTCTGCTCGACACCTGGGGTGTGACCTTTAGCTTCTCGAAGGTGACCGGGGATCTGTCACTGGCCGAAAAGATCCAGTTCAACAAGGGGGGACGGACGATGATCCTGGACTATCCCATCTGGATGAACCTTCACGATCAAACCCTGGACACCCAGGATGTGGTCACCGCCAACCTGGGGAGTCTGGTGCTGCCGAGTCCTGGCCATTTCACGGCGAAGGAAGGGGCTACCACCCGCCTGATGCCGCTCTTGTCGACCTCGGCCAACCCTGGCGAAATTGATACCGCCCTGCTCGCCGGCCAGATCGAGCCGGATCAGGTGATGCGTTATTTTCAAGCCAGTAGCGGTCAGCCCTATGTCTTGGGCGGGCGCGTCACCGGCCGTGTCAAGACCGCCTTTCCCGGCGGTGCCCCGGCGGCACCCACCCCGGAGGCCAAGGACAAAGCGGATGGCGAGGTTCCTCAAAAAACCGCAGCCTCGGTGCCTCTCGCCGAATCCACGGCAGACATCAATCTGATCCTGATTGCGGACACCGATCTCCTGCAAGACCGCTTCTGGGTAGAGGTGCAAAATCTGCTGGGCATGAAACTCGCGACCCCCATTGCCGGCAACGGCAATCTGGTCGTCAACGCCATTGATAACCTCAGCGGCGATAACGACCTCATCAGGGTTCGCAACCGGGGTCATTTCTCGCGGCCCTTTACGCGTATCGACAACCTGCGTCAGAAGGCGACCGAAACCTCGCAAAACAAGGAGCAGGAACTCACCACCCGGCTTGAAGAGACGGAACGGCGCCTGGTCGACCTGGAACGTGGCAAAAAGGGGGGCACCGATGCCCAATCCCTGATGCTGACCCCCGAACAGCAGGCCGAGGTCGAAGGCTTCCGGGCCGAGAAGGTTCGGATCCGGCGGGAACTGCGGGAGGTTCGTCAGCAACTACGGCATGACATCGATAACCTGCAAACCCTGATCAAGGTGTTTCACATCGGCATGATCCCGCTCGGTGTGGCAATTGCCGGGGTGTGGCTGGGTCTCAGGCGCACCCGGCGGCGTTATAACGCCACTGTGGCCATTCCGGGAGATGCCCAGCATGCGTAAATCCATCCAGTTGTTGTTATTGGCACTGGCCACCGGTCTGAGCGCCTATTGGGTCATGGAAACTCCACCAGCCCCTTCCTCCACCCCGGGGGAGGGCCGGTTTCTACCCGGACTGGCGGCCCAACTCGACCTGATTCAACAAATCCGGGTCGAGAAGGGCAGCGACCATTGGACTCTGACCAAAACCGGGGGTCCATGGCAGCTCACCGAAAAAGACGGCTATCCGGCGGATCTTGCCAAGGTTCGTGAAATCTTGCTGGGCATGACGCAGTGGGAACGTCTGGAGCCCAAGACCCAAAAAGCCGAAAACTATCCCCGTTTGGGCCTGGCCGAATCAGGGGCTGGAACCGAGGAGGCCCGGCGCGTTGAAATCACAGGATCGGCGGGCACCCTGGCCTCGATTCGCATCGGCAAGCGTCAGCCCGCCAAGGCGGGTGGCGGACTGAGCGAGTTCTACGTCAAAACCGCCCAGGATCCCCAGGTGTGGCTGGTTCAGGGCCGCCTGGCGGATCTCGACGGACTGCGCGCCTTTCTCAACACCAGCCTGGTCAGAATCGACCGGGAGCGAGTCCGCGAGGTTCGCTGGCGCTTGGCCGATGGCGACCCTCTGCGCATCTTTCGCTCTGACGCCAAGGCCCAGGATTTTCAGTTCGAGGGTCTAACCGCAGACGAAAAGCTCAAGTCCAGCTATGGCACCAACGGTGTCGCCGAGCGCCTGGCGGGGTTAATGCTGGAGGATGTCCGCCCGGTTGCGGCGTTTAATGACGCCACGCCAATGCTCAACGCCGATCTTGCGACCTTCGAGGGCCTGTCCGTTCATCTCGATCTCTTCGAGCGGGACGGCAAGCATTGGGCACGTCTCAAGGCCTTGGTTGGCGAGGCCGTCCCTCCAACCCCAGTTGCCCCCCCAGCCGGGGAGGTGGCCAAGGAATCGCCTAAAGATGCGCCAAAACCTTCGGCCAAGCCGGTTGGCGAGGAGGTGGCGGAACTTAATCGCCAATGGGATGGATGGGCCTTTGCCCTACCCGAATGGCAGATAGACGGCCTGAAAAAACGCCGAGATGATCTGGTCGAAAAAAACCAGCCGTCAGCTGCGGTTGAGACCATCCCCGTGCCAGCAGAGACCCGTCCCGCCCCGGCGATCGAGGAAGAGGGGTTGCTACCTGCGGCCCCACTGGAGCCATGAATCAACGATGCAAGGGGTGGGTTGTATTTTTCGTCTGTTTGGTATAAAACATTGCCGTTTTAGTTGCTACGAATATCATAATTCGCTTATCCCCTTTTGAACTCAACAGACTACCGAGGAATTTTCCATGTCGGCTTTTGATGAAGAACTAGACGCCAGCGGCCTGAACTGTCCCCTGCCCATTCTGCGTGCCAAAAAGTCCCTGTCCGGTATGGCATCGGGCAAGGTGCTGCATATCATTGCCACCGACCCCGGTTCGGTGAAGGACTTCGAGGCCTTTTCCAGACAGACGGGCAATGAGCTGATGGAATCCAAG
>JBAXSA010000127.1:0-7929 GCA_037130945.1 Pseudomonadota bacterium
AAACCATAAACGCACCTTATCATGTGCTTTGCTAAAATGACCATTACCCAAAAAACGTGTATGAAAAAATTTACTTTAATAATTATATAATAATAAGCCAGAATTGATCATTATCGGATTCATGCAATAATAACTGAGAGCCTGCAACTTAATCCTGTCTTCGGATGTCAGGAAATTGAAAGCCTAGCGACCACCTCCGGCGAACTCGGCCACCCGCAGCTCCGGCGAGCGGCCAGGTTCAACCCGCTAATCCACTGTTAAAGGCTTAGGATGAGGCGACCAAAAGAAGAGCGGGTTCATGGTGTCTGAAACCCTTGCTCGGCTCGGAATCTTGGGAACTAAACGCGGACTTGGCCAGACGAACGGCCAATGCCACATAAGCCGCCACCGGAAGAATAAACATCGCGACCCAGACGAGTGTCATAACGGATAAAAAGAAGTAAGTAATCATGAAAGCATCTCCTCAACTTAAATACACCAGAATCAGGGGAACCAACCATCTGCCGAATCCATGCGTCATGGTGGAAGAGAGTTCCCTTCGCCGTCCTGTCATAGGATGTCAGGAAAGAGAAAGTCTACCCGCCGCATCCCGAACATTTGTATCGATCAGAAAGCAGTGGAAGTTACGCTGGCCCTGTCACGACCATTCCCTTGCCTCTGTCGCCTGTACCCTGACCTCCAATTCAGGGAACCGGTGTCGCCTACCCGTGCCTTAGACAGCATTGCCGCACCTATGCGTATTTTGCTAGTGGAAGATGATTTGACGGTCTCCAACGCCTTGTTAGAGGTGTTGCGACGCGCAAGCTACTCGGTGGATCACCTAGCGTCAGCGGAGCCTGCGGAGTCCCTTGTCAGCAGGATTCACTACGACCTTGCCATAGTTGATATTGGCTTGCCAGGAATGGACGGGTATGAATTGATCCGCCGTTGGCGCCGACGCAAATCCACCATGCCCATCATGATTCTCACCGCGCGTGACGGCTTACGGGATCGGGTGATGGGCCTCGATCTTGGCGCTGACGATTACATGCTTAAACCTTTCCAGGTGCCAGAACTGCTGGCGCGCATTCGTGCATTGATCCGCCGGTGCGGATCCGCGACTTCGTCCGAACTGCTGGCCGGAAAAATTCGGATCGACTTGTCCCGACGGGTTGCCGAAGTCGATGGCCAAACGCTTGATCTGACCAGTCGTGAGTGGGAAATTTTACAGCAGCTCGTGCTAGCCAGTCCTAAGCCCCTGTCCAAGCAGAAAATGGTTGAAAGCCTCAGTCAGTGGGACAATGAGCTGACATCCAACGCCGTGGAGATCTATGTGTCGAGACTTAGAACCAAGCTGCGCAATTGTGGTATCGAAATTCATACCATTCGCGGTCTGGGGTATCGCCTGGATGAAACGCTATCATCCTGATCGAACTTTAATAATTTAATAATTTAATAATAGCAGCTAAAACTTGATATAAACAGGGCAAGTTATGTTCGGCGGATTGCGAATAGGCAGAAGAATTGGTGTCAGCTTCATGTTGATGCTTGTCTTGTTGGGAGTGGTGGTAGCCATCGCCTCGGTTGGAATTGAATATATCGTCGGATCGGCCGACGCACTTCTGGAAGGTAATAGATTGCGATCTTCCCTTATGGAGCATGAGATAGATCATATGGAATGGGAAGATGAACTTTATACCTTCCTGACTGATCGGCGAATCCACGAATTTAAGCTGCCATTGGAGAAAGATCAATGTAAATTTGGAAAATGGTTACGTAGCACCGAGCGTCATCGGATAGAAGCCAAGGTGCCAGCACTGGCTCCTCTGCTTAAGGCGATCGAGGAGCCACACCAGCGGCTGCATGAATCCGCCAAGAGCGTCGCGAAAAATTTCCGTCATGCCGATCACGAATTACCCAGATTCCTGCTAGAGCAAGCCTTGACTCACCTACAGCGCTTTATGTCGCTGGGCAATATTTCCGGAGAATCCCATGCGCCTTCGGCCAGTGATGGTGATATGGATATTGCACAATGCCCGTTGGAAAAATGGTCGCGCAGCAGGCGGTCGCAGTGGATCCACGAAGGGCGGCGTGAAGAGATCCAATGGCATTGGGATCGGATGGATCAAGCGCACGTTCGTCTCCATTCCAGTGCGCGATCCATCCTTGAACAGACTGTTCAAAACAGCACGACGGAACAAAACATGACGATCTTCTTCGGAAAGAGCCTGTCGAGCCTCCGGGAAATGCTCGTTCACCTTTCGGCCATCAAGGACGAGGCACTGCGAGATATCCGGGCTGAGGATCAGGCCGATGAGATACTTCGCAATGAAACCTTTCCGAGTCACCAACTCATGCTGCACCTGCTGGATAAGATGCGCGTCATCGTCGATAGGGAAATCGTTACCGATAAAGAAATGTTAGTGCTGGCCCAAAATATCCGCGTATGGACTATTGGAATTGGTATTTTCAACGTGTGTCTGGCGATCCTCATGGCAATGGGAATCAAGCGATCCATTGTAGTGCCTCTAAACCATATCACCGGGCGGCTGGCCTCGAGCGCCAGGACACCACCGAAAACCCCACCCCCATCGGCGGTGGTTACGGAGGCCATCCAAACGGTCAAGGCCGAGATCCATTCCCCGCAATGGAAAGTCTCGAAAATTAGCCGAAACATCGCGGACTTCATCAGGGCAAGCATTCAACGGCCCCTCACTTTTATCAAGGCCTTCCAGAACCCGCGTGGGCACACAAATGTCATGGACTCGCCAAGATCAGCGAATATCCCCATGGAAGTAGCATCCCTGATGCGTGCCGTCGATTACTACATCGAGTATCAGGCCAGAATAGCCGCCATGCAGCAGAAATTCATTGCCAATGTGGCGCACCAGTTGAAAAATCCATTGGCCGGGATCTACATGCAAATTGACATGGTCGCGGATGACTTACTACCGAAGGACAATCTGGATCGCATCCAGAGATTACGCGAATCAATTCACAAGATCGGACGTCTCATCCATCAGTTGCTCGCGCTTGCTCGTTGCAGTCCGGAGGCCACGGATGAGCAGTTCAACCAAGTCATCCAACTAGACACTCTCATAGAAGAAAATGCCTCTGAATGGTTTAACGCGGCGTTGGCCAGACAGATGGATCTCGGATTCGAGATCGAACCGGTGCAAATCCGCGGTCTGAACTGGCTGGTGCGCGAGATGCTCATCAATCTGATTGACAATGCCGTCAAGTATTGCCCTCCCGGCAGCAGAATTACCATCCGCTGCGGACATCGCCCCACTGGTCAGGTCTTCCTGGAAGTCGAGGATGACGGTCCCGGTATTCCCCTATCCGAGCAGAAAAAAGTTTTTGAACGTTTCTATCGTTTCGGGGAAATGCATGATACTCGTCCCGAAGGAAGTGGTTTGGGTCTGGCCATTGTCAAGGATGTTGCCGAATGTCTCCACGCCACTGTCAACCTTGATACCCCACATTCATCCACGGGCACCCGGGTCGCCATTAGATTTCCACAGGTGGTTCTGGAAGATCGTGGGCACCGCTGAATAATCAGGTTTGTTCTGCGGGAGGTCTCTCGTTCAGGGTCGTCACGACAGCAGGCAGGCGCATGCGGCTAACCTGTTCGATGTAGTTTTCGTCGACACGTAGCTGACTGCCCGGGTGGGCCTTGGCCAACAGCTGACGTTCTTTCTCGACGAAATCGCGTACCAGTTCGTTGCAGACATCCACCATCTTGCCTTCCGGAAAATCCTCCCGGTGGAGCTTGACTTTCATGCGCTTGGTTTGCAGATGCCGGTTTTTTCCCTTGGCCAGGGCGACATCACTGTGGATCCCGGCCTGGAGGGTATAACGGCCCCAGTTGCGAAAGATCGGCGCACGGATATTCACCTCCGTCGTGATGGTGATCACGGAATTGGGTATGGCCATGCGTCGCATGGCCGTGATGAACGCATACGACAACAGCGCCACCGCGACCGATCCGACAAAGAATAAAATGGCCGTCCAGCCTAGAAAAATCCAGGACAATAAAAAGGCCAACAGAACGCCCCCCCCCAGCATGGTTCCCTGACGCCAGGCCCATCGGGGTATTTCGGGAGACCTTAGGGAACGGAAGATTCTGAAGACCACAAAACCCAGTATCGCCAGGAGAAAAATCCTGGCAGGCCAAGACCATGAACCGATCATCAGCGAGAGGGCAAGCACCAGCAACGCCAAACCCAGCAGCAGCTTCTGGTAGCCAATACCCCGGAGGACTTCATGTAGCATAGGGATTTCCCAAGATTAAGCAGGCTCTACCCCCTATAATATACCCGCTTATGTTTGAAAAATGGGTCACAAAGGCACTTACTGAAGGGCGGGGTTTCAACCAAAGGATTTTTGATGAGGATTCGCTCAGGACTTTTTTGCCGTGCTCTGGTGCTGGCACTGGCGCTTCCGGCAGGGGCAGCCACACCTGGGGCGGGTTCGCCGCGCCCGGTTCTGACCGTGGCTACCGTGCGGCCGGTGACCGAGCATTGGCCAGAGATCATCCCGGCCAGTGGCGGGCTTTATGCGTGGCAGGAGGCGGTGATTGCCGCCGAGGCCGGAGGGTTACGCATCACCCAGCTCCATGCCGATGTCGGCAGCCCGGTGGAAAAGGGCGCGGTGCTGGTTTTTTTGGCCCAGGACACGGTGCGGGCGGAGATCGCCCAGCAGGAGGCGCTGATCGCCCAAGCCCGCGCGGCTCTGGCCGAAGCCCGCGCCAATGGCACCCGGGCACGCACCCTCAAGGGCGGGCAAAACCTGTCCCAGCAGCAGGTCGATCAGTATCTGGCCGCCGAGCAGATGGCACTGGCCAATGTGAGTGCCGCCGAGGCGCGACTGCAGGCGCTGCACATCCGTCTGGATCAGACTCGCATCCTCGCCCCGGACACCGGGACGATCTCGGCGCGTAGTGCCACCCTGGGGACGGTGGTGCAGACCGGCACCGAGGTCTTTCGCCTGATTCGCGGCAACCGCATCGAGTGGCGAGCCGAGGTGACAGGCGAGGAACTCGCCCGTATCCGGCCTGGCCAGCCCGTCCGGCTGATTCTGGGCGAGGGTCAAAGCGTGGCCGGCAAGGTGCGGGTGATCGCCCCAACCCTCGATCCTGGAACGCGCCGTGCCCTGGTCTATGTGGATCTGCCGCCGGAATCTCCGGCCCGGGCCGGGATGTTCGCCCGCGGCGAGATTCAGTTTGGCGAGCGTCCTGCCCTCACCTTGCCCGTTTCTGCGGTTATCTTGCGTGATGGCCACCGCTATGTGTTTGAGACCGGCCCGGATGACCGAGTGATCCAGCATCTGGTGGTGACTGGCCGACAGTCCGGCGAGCAGGTCGAGATCCTGACCGGCCTGGCCCCCGAGACCCGAGTCGTCGTCAGCGGCGGTGCCTTCCTCAACGATGGCGACCGGGTGCGGATCGAGAGCCAGGCCGGATCCCCGCCATGAATGTTTCCTCCTGGTCGATCCGCCATCCGGTTCCGGCGATCTTGCTGTTTGGACTCCTAACCCTGTTGGGCATTGACGGTTTCCGGGCGCTCGGCATCCAGAATTTTCCGGATATCGAGCTTCCCACCATGATCATCAACGCCACCCTGGAAGGTGCCGCGCCGGCTCAGCTGGAGACCGAGGTGGCGCGCAAGATCGAGGATAAAGTCGCCACCTTGGGCGGGGTGGAACACATCCGCACCAGCATCACCGATGGTTCGGTGACGATCCGCGTCGAGTTTCAGATCGACACCCCGCCGGAGACCGCCCTCAACGATGTGCGCAACGCCCTCGACAGCGTCCGCGTGGATCTGCCCGCCGACCTCAACCCGCCCGTGGTCTCCAAGGTCACCACCACGGGCTCGCCGATTCTCACCTTCACCGTACAATCCGAGCGGATGGATGAAGAGGCCCTGTCCTGGTTCGTGGACAATGATCTCTCCAAGGCGCTCCTGGCAGTGCGTGGCGTGGGTAAGGTAGGGCGTGTCGGCGGGGTCGACCGTGAGATTCATGTGGATCTTGACCCAGTGAAGATGGCGGCCCTTGGGGTCACCACTGCGGAACTGTCCGCCCGCCTCAAACAGGTGGGGCTGGATGCTTCCGGCGGACGCGGGGATATCGGCGGCAGCGTGCAATCGGTGCGCACACTGGGAGCAATGGTTGATCCCCGCGAACTCGCCCGGCTCGAATTGCCGATGGCCAATGGACGCACCCTGCATCTTGAGGATCTGGCCCGCGTCAGCGATACCATCGCCGAGCGCAGCGCTTACGCCCTGCTCGATGGCCAGCCCGTGGTGGGTTTTGACGTGACCCGCATCAAGGGTGCCAGCGAAGTCGAGGTGGCCCAAAGGGTGCGTGCCAAGGTGGCGGATTTTAAGGCGCAACACCCCCAGGTTCGCATCCAGGAGGCCTTCAACACCGTGGCCCCGGTGATCGACAACTTCAAGGGCTCGATGGAACTGCTCTACGAGGGGGCATTTCTGGCCGTCCTGGTGGTCTGGCTATTCCTGCGGGACTGGCGAGCAACCCTAGTCTCCGCCGCCGCCCTGCCGCTCTCCATCATCCCCACTTTCCTGGGAATGCAGGTTCTCGGGTTTAGTCTCAATGTGCTGACCCTGCTGTCCCTGGCCCTGGTGGTCGGCATCCTGGTGGATGATGCGATTGTCGAGGTCGAAAATATCGTGCGGCATCTCCGTATGGGCAAGACCCCGTACCAGGCGGCGATGGAGGCGGCGGACGAGATTGGCATCGCGGTCATTGCCACGACTTTTACGCTGGTGGCCGTGTTCATGCCGACCGCCTTCATGGGCGGGGTACCGGGCAAGTTTTTCCGGCCCTTTGGTATTACCGCTGCGGTGGCGGTGATGGCCTCGCTGCTGGTGGCCCGCCTGCTCACCCCAATGATGGCTGCCTACCTGCTTAAACCTCTCGACGAGCCTAACCGCGAGGGCAGACTCATGACCGCCTACCTGCGGTTGGCGGGCGGGTGTCTGACGTGGCGCAAAACCACCCTGTTGCTCGCCGCGATGTTTTTTATCGGTTCCCTGGCCCTGATTCCGCTCCTGCCGAGTGGTTTTATTCCGCCCGGAGACATGGGCCAGACGGTTGTCAAACTTGAATTGCAGCCCGGCACCCGGCTGGACGAGACCCGCGCCGTTGCCGAATGGGCGCGCGAGCGGGTCAGACAGGATCCGGACGTGCGCCAAGTCTTTACCTCGGTGGGAACCATTGGGGTGGCCGGGCCTTTTGGCGAGGGGGGTGCCAGCGATGTCCGCAAGGCCTCGCTGACCCTGACGTTGACCCATCGAACCCAGCGCCCCTATCCTCAGACCCTGATTGAGGCACGGCTTCGCAAGGCGCTCCAGGCTCTGCCTGGGGCGCGGGTCTCGTTGGGGATCGGAAGCCCCGGCGAAAAACTCCAGATCGCGCTGGCCGGCGACGACGAGAATGCCCTGCGTCAGGCCGCACAAGCCGTGGAACAGGGGTTGCGCGGCCTCCAGGGTGTCGGCAACATCGCCTCCAGCGCCAGCCTGCAACGCCCCGAGGTGCATATCGTCCCAGACACCGCCCGGGCTGCGGATCTGGGCGTCACCGCCGCGACCCTGGCGAATGGGGTGCGGATTGCCACCGCTGGCGATTTCGAGATGATTCTGCCCAAGCTCAACCTGCCCCAGCGCCAGATTCCGATCCGCGTCCGCCTGGCCCGGGAGGCGCGGAGCGATCTGGCCCATCTGGCTGATCTGCGTCTTCCGGGCCGCACCGGACTCGTGGCTCTGAGCGACATTGCCACGGTTCGCCTGGGTAGCGGCCCAGCCCAGATTGATCGCCTGGATCGCAGCCGCAACGTTACCTTCGACATTGAACTGGCCGGGCGCATCATCGGCGAGGTTCAGGCCGAAACCGCGCGACTGCCCGCCCTCAACGCCCTGCCGCCCG
>JBAXSA010000128.1:0-7913 GCA_037130945.1 Pseudomonadota bacterium
TTAAGTGCTGATGTGCCACTGTAAGATCTGCGAACGCGGATTTCAACTTTTATAATTTCCGGTGATGCCATGCCCCTCAAAATCTTGCTGTCTGTCCAATCACACCTGAGGGTTTCCTGGTGCCCTGTCATCCTCGTATGGATGACCCTTCTAGTCGCCGGGTGTGGTACCCCTCCGCCCCGTTTACCGGTTGTCACTCACGAAAAACCAGTGGAAATCGGACGTATCGCCCTGCAAATTGCCCAAGAATTGATTGGAAAACCTTATGTCTGGGGTGGTGAGAGCCCCGATGGAATCGACTGCAGCGGCTTGGTGCGTTATAGCTACCAACGGCTTGGCGTCGAACTGCCACGCACCAGTTTCGAGCAGTTTCAAAGCGCCTGGCCCGTCGAACTCTCCGAGGCCCAAGCCGGGGACTTGCTATTTTTCCGTGCCCCTGGCAGGGAAACCGTCAATCATGTAGGGATCTACGACGGTCACGGCGGATTTGTGCATGCGGCCTCAAAACGCCAGCAAGTGATCTATTCTTCGCTGGAAAATCCTTACTGGCAGACTCAGTTGGTCAGGGCAGGCCGAGTCTTCTGAGTCACTCTCCCGAGTCAGAATCCATGAGTATTTGCTTTTTTACTGACAAATATCATGCTTCCCGGAGGCATTCTTGACTATTATGAGATCGGCGGACAACGAATCGAAGATCTACGGCAACCTGGACGCGGTATTGGCGGAGGTTCGCCATGCCCTAGGAAAGTTTCTGGACACTGGCGAGTCAACCACCATTGACCTCAACGCCCTGCCCTTTGGTGCTGGGGATGAGTCGGCGTTGTTCGAGGCGTTGGGGCATGGCGAAGTCGAGATGGTGCTGACAGCGATGGGACAAAGTCGGCTGTGGGAGAGCCGCTATGCCGGCGTATGGCTCGTGGCTCATCATAATGGCCAGGGTGAACGGGTGGCCTTGCAAATTGAGATTACGGACGTTCCTAGCATCGCGAGATCTCAGCGTGGAGATATGGAAGAGGCCTTGCGGCGGCTCCCGGATTCTCCGTGGTCGGCGGTCGGCTAACCACACGATGCGTTTTTTAGTATGGGGGAGGCAGAATGGCTGATACAGATACCTTGGGAGAGAGCCTCCGGCGGTTGGGGGTGACGCGGCGCGGATTCTTGAAGTTCTGTGCCGCCACCGCCTCGATGATGGCATTGCCGCCGGGCGCGGCAGCGGCGATGGCGGCTGCCCTGGAAAAGGCCAGGCGGCCATCGGTGATCTGGCTGTCCTTTCAGGAGTGTACGGGTTGCACCGAATCGCTGACCCGCAGCGATGCACCCAGCCTGGAAGGGTTAATCTTCAATGCCATCTCCCTAGACTATCACCACACCTTGCAGGCCGCTGCCGGGAGCGCCGCCGAAGCGGCCCGCGAGCAGGCCATGAAGGAATCCTGGGGCAAGTATTTGCTGGTGGTGGATGGTTCCATCCCCTTAGCCAATCCGGGATATTCGACGATTGCGGGGATCAGCAATGTCGAGATGCTGAAGGAAACCGCCCAGGGCGCTGCCGCGATTGTGGCAGTGGGTACCTGCGCGGCCTTTGGGGGCCTGCCCAAGGCCCGTCCGAACCCGACCGGCGCGGTCTCGGTTTCCGACCTCATTACCGATAAACCCATCATCAATGTTTCTGGGTGCCCCCCTATTGGTGCCGTAATTACCGGTGTGTTGGCCCAGTATCTGACCTTTGGGCAGCTCCCGGATCTCGATGCCTATCGCCGTCCCCGGGCCTTCTATGGTCAATCCATTCATGATCGCTGCTACCGTCGGCCTTTCTACGACAAGGGGCTATTTGCCGAGAGCTTCGACGACGAAGGTGCCAAGAAAGGCTGGTGCCTCTACCGCCTGGGCTGCAAAGGGCCCATGACCTACAACGCCTGTGCCACGCTGCGCTGGAATCAGGGCACCAGTTGGCCAGTGGAGGCGGGGCATCCCTGTCTCGGCTGTTCCGAACCCAGCTTTTGGGATGCGGGTGGTTTTTACAAGGCCTTGTCGGTGCCCACCGCCGAGGTGGCGCGAACGGCGGGGTACGCTCTCGCGGCCGGGGTGGCCATTGGCGGGGTGGCGGGCATGGTGGGCCAATCCATCAAGACAACCGCCGCCACGGGCCACCAAAAAGTGACTGTTGACGAATTGGAAGCCTAACCATGAGAGACTCCATGGAATTTCTGTTGTGGGTTCGTGGCCCAGCCTTCAATCTGGCGCTAACGGTTTTTGTACTGGGTATGACGGTGCGGCTGTTGGAAATATTCCTGTTGGGGCGAAGGCCCAATTATGCCGAACCCCGGGGGCCGGAGTTTGGCCCTGGTATGAAAACGGTGTTGAATCGGTTTGCCGTGGATCCGGGTGTTTTTAGCCGTGCCCCCTTCAATGTGGTGGTGGGTTACCTCTGGCATATCGGTTTTTTGGCCTGTCTGTTTTTATTCATTCCCCATATCGAATTGGCCCACGGTACCTTTGGCCTCTCTTGGCCCGGGTTGCCCAACCCGTTGGTGGATGCCCTTGCGGCCGTCACGCTGGTCAGCCTGGTTGCGGTTCTCATCCATCGCAACCGTCATCCGGTCATGCGGTACCTCACCACCCGCGAGGATACGCTAGTCTGGATCGCTACCTTCCTGCCCGTGTTGACGGGCTATCTGGCCTACCATCGGGCCATCAATCCCTATCCCGTGGCGCTGGGGCTCCATATCCTGAGTGTCGAGTTACTCATGGTGCTTTTTCCCTTCACCCAGTTGACACATGCCTTCACGGTCTTCATCGCCCGTTGGTACAACGGTGCCGCCTTTGGCCGTAAAGGGGTGCAATCATGAGCGAACTGACCCTCGAACGGGGTTTGACCGCCTTCCTGGCTGAGATTGATGCACCGACAGCGGCGTATTTTTCCAGCTGTGTTCACTGCGGGTTGTGCGCCGAGGCCTGTCTTTTCTATCTCGAAACGGGCGACCCCCAATACACCCCCATCAAAAAACTCGAACCACTGAAGTGGGTCTGGGAACAAAACTTCACACTGGCGGGACGGATCAAAAAAGCCTTGGGGTTGTCCAAGCCCGTCACCAACGAGATGTTGGCGACTTGGCAGGAGCTGCTCTACGATTCTTGCAGCCTGTGTGGACGCTGTTCCATGGTCTGTCCGGTGGGTGTTGACATCGCTTACCTGGTGCGCAAGACCCGTGAGGGCATGGTGGCCTCGGGCCACGCGCCAGAAGGCTTGATCGAAGCCAGCCGCCGTGCAGTACAAACTGGCAGCCCCATGGGACTACAGTTTCCGACTCTGCAAGCACAGATCAAACGCCTTGAAAAAGAAGGCAGCACGCAGATTCCCGTTGATCAAACCGGGGCTGACTACTTGATCTTGTTATCGTCAATGGAGATCATCAGTTTTCCCGAATACCTGGGTGCCGTTGCCAAGATTTTCAAACAGGCGGGGGTGCGCTGGACTCTTTCTTCGGTCTGTTTCGAGGCCACCAATGCCGGCATTCAGATTGGCTCTTCGGATATCGCCAGGGAATTGGTGAGCCGCATCGTCAAGGCCGCCGAGCATCTCAGGGTACAGTATGTGATTGGCCCGGAATGTGGCCATGCCTTTACGGCGCTCCGGTGGGAGGGGCCCAATTTGATTGGCCGTCCCTATCCCTTTAAGGCATTGCACATTATTGAGCTGCTTGATCAACTCAGGGCTGAAGGCAGACTTAAAACAACGGGCAAGGAGAGCGACCGGCTGACGTTACACGATCCTTGCAACCTGGCTCGCAAGAGTGGCTGCATAGAACCCCAGCGTCGTCTCATGGGGATCGTGGCGGAAAACTTTGTCGAGATGACCGAGCATGGCGAGTTCAACTGGTGTTGTGGCGCGGGTGGGGGCGTCAGCAGTAATGAACGGGCGGACGCCTTGCGGATGAAAGCGTTCCGGCGCAAGAAGGCCCAGATTGACGAAATCCAGCCGAATCGTGTTGTCACCCTGTGCGCCACCTGCCGAACTCAGCTCGAAGAGGGAATCGAGGAGTACAAAATGGACATCCCGGTGATTGGGCTCACCGAACTGATTGCCGAGCATGTGATCGAGACGGATGAATAACGGATGAGTAGGCCGGCAACATTGGAGCAAAACAACCATGTCTGAACGTATCGTCGTCGATCCCGTCACCCGCATTGAAGGACATCTTCGTATCGAAGCCACCCTGGAAGGCGACAGGATTACCCAAGCCTATTCCTCGGGCACCATGGTGCGAGGCCTGGAAATCATTCTGAAAGGCCGTGACCCCCGGGATGCCTGGGCCTTTACCCAACGGATTTGCGGGGTCTGTACCCTGGTTCATGGCATCGCATCGGTGCGGGCGGTGGAGAACGCACTCAAATACGAGATCCCCAAAAATGCGCAGCTGATTCGTAACTTGATGATTGCGGCCCAATATGTCCACGACCATGTCATGCATTTTTATCACCTGCACGCCTTGGACTGGGTGGACGTGGTGTCGGCGCTGAAGGCCGATCCCAAGGGCACCTCGGATCTGGCCCAACAAATCAGCCCGAGCTGGCCAAAGTCGTCGGTGGGCTATTTCCGGGATGTCCAGGCCAAGCTCAAAAATTTTGTAGAAGGGGGCCAGCTGGGTATCTTTGCCAATGGGTACTGGGGGCATCCGGCCTATAAATTACCACCAGAAGCCAACCTGATGGCCGTGGCCCACTACCTTGAAGCCTTGTCCTGGCAGCGTGACGTGGCAAGACTGCACGCGGTTTTCGGTGGCAAGAATCCGCACCCGAATTTTCTGGTGGGCGGGGTATCGAATCCGATTGATCTCAATTCCGATTCCGCCATCAACAGCAAACTCTTGGCCACAGTGCAGGATGTGATTGACAAGATGCGGGAATTCGTCAAGCTGGTGTATCTGCCGGATACCTTGGCGATTGCGTCTTTCTATAAGGATTGGGCCAGCCGTGGGGAAGGCCTGGGTAATTTTTTGTCTTATGGCGATTTTCCCGAGCAGGGTATCGATGATCCCAAGTCCTTTCTGTTTCCACGAGGCGTGATTCTGAATCGCAATCTCAAGGAGATCCTGGAGGTTGACCTCCACGCCCCGGATCAGATTCAGGAGTTTGTGGCACATTCCTGGTATGACTACAGTACGGGCAAAGACAAAGGGCTACATCCCTATCAAGGCGAGACAACGCTCAATTACACAGGCCCCCAACCCCCTTACCAACATCTGGAGGTAGCAAAATCCTATTCCTGGATGAAGGCACCGCGGTGGAAGGGCAAGGCGATGGAGGTGGGCCCCTTGGCGCGGGTTTTGATGCTCTATGCCAAAGGACATGAACCCACTAAGGACTTGGTCGACAAAGTGCTGAAGCAGCTCGACATTCCCCTGGGTGCCCTGTTTTCCACACTGGGCCGGACAGCGGCGCGAACCCTGGAGACCCAGATTGTCGCCGATACCATGCAAACCTGGCAGGATAACCTTATTGCCAACATCAAGGCGGGCGATACCAAAACCTTTAACGATCAGTATTGGGAGCCCCGCACTTGGCCAAGTCATTGCCAAGGGGCTGGCTTCATGGAGGCTCCGCGTGGGGGTCTGGCGCACTGGATTGTCATTGAGCATGGCAAAATTGCCAACTACCAGGCGGTTGTCCCGTCAACCTGGAACGCCGGTCCCCGGGATCAACAGGGTCAGCCGGGTGCCTACGAGGCGGCGTTGGCCGACAATCACCAGTTGCATGACGTCAAACAGCCCATTGAGATATTGCGGACGATCCATAGTTTTGATCCCTGCATTGCCTGTGCGGTGCATGTCACTGACACCACCGGCGCACCCTTGGTTCGGGTGACAACAGGGCCAATGGGATCCTAAAAAAACAGTTCGTTTTTCACGGTCATGGCTATAGCGAGCGGCCAAACCAGAAGGCGGTGCCTTTGAGGAGAAACTCCAGATAAGGCATATAGTGGGAACCATCGCAGGAAAAGGTGAGGCTGACCATGCCATTGAAGAGATTGATGGAAGACGCGCGGAGATAGAGATTCGGGTCGGCTAGCCGGAGTGCCCGCATGATGTCGAAAATCCGGGCGATGTCCGGGGCGGGAATGACCGATTCGGCGGGATAGGGTTGAATCGGATAGAGGAGACAGATATCCGGATCTGCCAAGGCCTCGCGGTCGATAATCCGGTAACGAAAGGGATCCTCGACCCGCCAGATCGTTGCCTGGCTGCTGGAAAAATGGATCTGGCACTGGAAGACGCCGCGCTCCGTGAGCAACTCTTCCAGGATGGACAATGCCTGTTCCATGTTGAGATCCATGCGGCTTTCCACTCGCTCCTGCTGTAACGCCATGCCACGTATCACCGGATCGCCCTTGATTTGCCGCCAGGCCAGGGGTTCCTCGTAAAGCTCGGAGGTCACGGGCAGGTTACGCAGGTCAAAATCCGCACCCAGATAACCCAGAGTCTCGGTATCCGAGTGAATCAGCTGCAGGGCGGTCAGAGAGGGGCGACGGCCATCCAGGCTGACATAGGCGTCGGACAGCAGAAACCCCCAAGGTGGGATGGACTCCAGCATGTAAGGGCGCTGGGCTCGATTGCGTCCGTAATAACGGGCCAGAATGCCCCCGGCACTGATGTTGTCGCTGATCTGAATGGCATCCGTCGTGGTGACATACAGGTAGGTACAATGAGGAATATCCCCGAATCCCGCAAGCAGGACGGCATCCAGCCCCTCCCGATCCCCCCACGCGGCGGTGCATCGGCTGGCCAGCTGTGCCAGGGGGTCATGGAGAATGCGCGCCAGTTGTTCGCGTTGCAGATAGATGCTCTCTTGCCAGGCAGACGTCATGGGTGGATTCTCTGCTAGTCGATCTTTGGGGGTTAGTGGGTCAGAATGGAACTATATTGGGTATTGTAGGAGCTGACGATGGCCAAGACGAGTAAAAAGCCGGGGGAGGGTTCGACCACCATCGCCCTCAACAGAAAGGCCGGGTATGACTATTTTATCGAGCAGCGCTATGAAGCCGGGCTGGCCTTGGAGGGGTGGGAAGTCAAGAGTTTGCGGGCCAATCGGGGGCAGATCAAGGAAGGTTATGTGCTGATGAAGGAGGGGGAGGCCTTTTTGGTGGGTGCCCATTTCTCGCCGCTAGCGTCCGCCTCAACCCACGTCCACCCCGACCCCACCCGCACCCGCAAGCTCTTGCTGCACCGCCCGGAACTCAACCGTCTGATTGGTCTGGTGGAGCGCAGCGGCTATACCCTGGTGCCGACGGCCCTTTACTGGAAAAAGGGCCGGGCCAAGCTGGAGATCGGGCTGGCCCGGGGTAAAAAACAGTTCGACAAGCGCGCCGCCGACAAGGATCGCGATTGGGGTCGGGAAAAGGCGCGGATATTGCGGCACGGCAGCAAAGGCGAAGGCTGAAGGACGGTCGTGTTCATGGACGTAGAATTGCAAATAAGTTCCCTTCATGATGTTCCCATCGTGGTGAGTAGTTTCATGGCCAGGATCCCCAACAGCGTCATGGCGAGCGAACCCGCGACATGCGCCAGGACAATGATCAGAGTCCAAAGATACTCCTCGCGTAGCAGCAAGGTAACGGTTTCGGCCGAAAAGGTGGAAAAGGTCGTGAGGCCACCCAAAAAACCAGTGGTAATGGCCAGGCGGAATTCCGGAGACAGTAACGCATGCTGCATCAAAATTTGCATGACCAAGCCCATCAGAAACCCGCCCAGCAGATTCGCCGCCAATGTGCCAAGCGGTAGTGTAGGAAATACCGGATTGAGCAGGATGCCGAACCCCCAGCGCAGCCAGGCACCCAAGGCGGCACCCAAACCAATGGCCAGAAAGACAACAACGCCCATGGTATCCTCATTTTTAGTCAGCACCGTCTGGCCCAAAAC
>JBAXSA010000129.1:0-7879 GCA_037130945.1 Pseudomonadota bacterium
CATCGGTGAGACGAATCCCAAATTTTTCGTTCACCACCACCACCTCACCCTGGGCAACCAATGTGCCATTGATCAGCACATCCATCGGTTCGCCAGCCAGGCGATCCAGTTCCACCACCGATCCCTGGTTGAGCTGCAAAAGGTTGCGAATCGAGATCTTGGTGCGGCCAATCTCCATCGAAATGGTGACAGGCACGTCCAGAATCGCGTCGATTTGAACCTCGCCAGCCCCTTTTTCGGCGTGGAGTTCATCAAAACGGGCCGTCTCGTGGCGCGGTTTGGCCCCCGGTTTTCCGTTGTCTTCTTGCTGCGCTAGCGCTGCCGCCCATTCATCCGCTAGCGCTTCATTGGGATCCTGTGCCATGTACTACCTGCAACGCTTTCTCATCATTCATCATGTGACGTTTATCTTGTTTCTACCCGCATCCTTGGGGTTAGGAACGGACACCTGCGTCTTCTCCCTTTCATCAAATTCCCGTTCCATCTCCGCCATGATCTCCTGTAAAGGCTTGCGCCGTCCCTGATCCATCCATTCTTTAACCTGGATGGCGTAGTTGCCGCTAGAGATGCCGACCCGGCCGCGGAAGACTGGCATACCTTCGGCGGCCACCTCGACCACCTCCGGAATCTCGATGGGAATCACGTCGCCCGGTTTGAGACGGGCGATATCCCGCAAACTGAGGACGGCTTCGGCCAATATCGAACTCAGCTCAACCCGGGCACCCATGATCTCTTCATGGAGGGATTTTTCCCAGCGTTCGTCTCGATCCCCCCGATCACTTTGTATCCCCGCGTCCAGCAACTCCCGGATCGGTTCGATCATGGAATAGGGCAGCGTCACATAAAAATCGCCGCCCCCATTTTCAAGGTCGACATGAAAGGCCGTGACCACCACCACCTCCGATGGCGAGACAATATTGGCAAACTGCGGGTTAACCTCGGAACCGGTCTGTTCAAATCGAACCTTCAGAACTGGTCGCCAAGCCTCCTGAAAATCCTTGAAGGCCAGATTGAGCAGGATCTTGATGACCCGGTTTTCCGTCGGCGTGAACTCCCGGCCTTCAATCTTGGTATGAAAACGTCCGGATCCCCCAAAAAAGGTGTCGACGACACTAAACACCAGCTTCGGGTCGAGGACGAAGAGGGCGCGGCCCCGCAGGGGATGAATGCGCACGATATTGAGGCTGGTGGGTACAAAAAGGCTATGCACGAATTCCGAAAATTTTTGCATTTGCACGCCGGACAGCGAAATATCCGCAGAACGGCGCAACATGCCGAACAAATTGGTGCGAAAGTAGCGGGCGAAACGCTCGTTAATCATCTCCAAGGTCGGCAACCGACCCCGAACGATGCGATCCTGACTGGCAAAGTCGTAGTGTCGGACACCGCCGACAACGCCTTCGTCGGAAGATGTCTCGACATCGCCACTATCGACGCCATGCAACAGGGCGTCGATTTCCTCCTGGGTGAGTAAATCGGCGGCGGGCATCGGCTATTGCAGGATAAATTCCGTGAAGTAGAGGGCTTCTATTTTGCTGTGCTGTTCATGCTCTTCAAGGATAGCGTTGAGCGCCTCCAGCAATTCCGCCTGGAGTTTTTCCTTGCCGGCGCGTTCCTTCAGTTCCGCCGAATCGACACCGAGCATAATCGTGCCCACACGATCACGGATGACGGGATCGTTGCCTTTCAGAAAGCCCTCCAGGGCAGGATCCCGGTATTGCAAGGCAATACCGATACGCACCACCTTGGGTTTCTTGTCCGGCCAAAAGCCCGTGAAGGGATCTTTGATCACGAAGTAAAGAGCCGGTTTTTTGTCGTGCTTGGCCTTTTTTTCGGCTTTTTCCGCGACATCTTCCTCGGCGTGTGCCGCCTCGGCGGCGGGATCCGCTGGAGACTTATTCTTGAACAGGAAAAACCAGATTGTGGCACCACCACCCAGGGCAAGAACCAACACCGCTGCGGCAATTATGATCAACAGTTTCTTCTTGCCGGCGGGTCTTGCCTCGCCGAGATCAACGGCTTCCGGCTTGGGGTCTTCTTTCTTGGGGGCTTCTTTCTTGGCGGACATGGGTATGTTCCCTCATGGGTATCTTTCGGAGCCTCGTCTGATCGGCCCTTCAATGGCATTTTAACAGTGGCAATAGTGTCATGACATCGGGCTGGTGTCCAAGGCCGATTCCGTTAACCGCCCACTTCCTTTAACATCAGGTCGCTCGAAGGCCCAGACCTACCCCATTGGAGACCTCTGCCTTGAGATACCCCGACATGCCCGTATCCACACCCCTTGATCTGGAGAGCCTGATCGCCCGCATCCGCGCCGAAGCCGAGTGTCTGGAACCCGGGATGGCGGTATCCCTTGACGGGGAACAGGCTTTGCCGGTCTGGCCCGACCCTGGTGCCGCGTTGATTCTCACCCCTTGCCGGGTGGAGGATTTCTTTTGGTATCAGGGCCGCGAGTTTGTCACCATCGCCTACCGGACGCTGCTCAAACGGGATCCCGATCCCTCGGGTCTGCAAGCCTATGGCGGCTATCTGGAAAAAGGGGGTAGCCGATTGTTTGTGTTGTTTAGCCTTCGCTACTCCCCAGAGGGGCGGAGCTGGGGGGTACCGCTGAGGGGTCTTGGCTGGGCCGGTGGTCTGGGGCGTTTCCCCGGACGACGCTTGCTGGCTCCTTTTTTTAGCCTTTGGGAGTGGGGACTACGGCTGCACAAGCCGGATCTTTTCGTGCGTTCACTGCTGCTCGAGCGGCTCCGGGCCCAGGCCGAAGTGGGACGCCGCTTGGCGGCGGCCCTGTTGGCGCGGGAAAGCGCACAGACCCAGAGGATCCAGCGGCTTGAGGAGGCTCTGAACGCCAAGACCCAGCGAGCAGGGCCGGCATAAAATGTCTCACTTTCACAGGATGACCGCGTGAAAATCGCCATTGTTGCCCCCAGCCCCGTGCCCTTTGTCATTGGCGGTGCCGAAAAGCTCTGGTGGGGCTTGCTTGCGGCCATGAATCAAGTGCCTGGCTACGAGGTGGAACTCCTCAAGCTCCCCAGTCCGGAACAGGATTTCTGGTCGCTGATGGAAAGCTACCGGCGTTTTAGCCGCTTGAATCTCGACCATTTTGATTTGGTCATTAGTACCAAGTATCCCGCCTGGATGGTGAGCCACCGCCACCATCGGGTGTATCTGCAACACAAGTTGCGGGGACTTTACGACGCCTATGCGCTGACCGGTCTGCCCACCCATCTGGAGAGCGTCCCGGGGCTTCTCCGCCCGTTAATCGCCCAGATGGATGCCAGCCGCCAGCGGCCCGAAGAACTCGGGCCCTTTTTCGACAGATTGTTCGCGCTGCGTGATCACCCGTCGCTGCCCGTGTCGGCTCTGGCCTTTCCGGGCCCCTTGAGCCGACGTATTGTCCACTTTCTCGATGCCATTGCGCTCTCACCCACCGCAATCCGCCGTTATTTTGCCATCTCCCGGAACGTCGCCCAGCGCGCTGATTACTTTCCCGAGGGCGTCAAAGTCACCTCGCTGCATCACCCATCTGACCTGACTCGCTATGAAAACCATGGCTACGACTATCTCTTCACGGCCAGCCGACTGTCTTCGCCCAAGCGCATCGGCCTACTCGTAGAGGCCTTTCGCCAAGTGCCCGCCGAGATCGAGTTTCGAATTGCTGGTGATGGCGAGGAAGCCGCGTCGCTACGCCAGCTAGCGGGCAATGACCGGCGGATTCGCTTTCTCGGGCGCATCACCGACGCCGAGCTAATTGAGCAATACGCCGGTGCCCTGTTCGTGCCCTTCGTTCCCTACGATGAGGACTACGGTCTGATTACCCTGGAGGCCATGCAATCGGGCAAGGCGGTATTGACCAGCCAAGACGCTGGCGGTGTCAACGAGCTGGTCGAGGATGGCGTCACCGGACGCTCCGTGGCAGCCACTGTCACCGCACTGGCGCAGGCCATGACGGCCATGATTCTCGACCCCGAAGGCACTCGCCGGATGGGCCAGGCGGCCCGCGAGCGCGTGGCCTCGATTGCCTGGCCGGCGGTAGTCGAGACCTTGCTCGGTGAAAGCTCGTCCGTCGAGCGGGTGGTGCCACGCCGCCCCCGGATCCTGGTGGCCGTGGATTTTCCTGTCTATCCCCCGCGCGGGGGCGGGCAACTCCGCATTGCCTGCCTCTACCGGGAATTGGCACGGATCGCCGATGTCACCCTGCTGACCCTGACCGAGGACGCCGGTCAAACCGGCGAATCCACCCCCGCGCCGGGTCTGCGCGAGGTACGCATCGCCAAATCCCGGGCCCACCGCCGCGCCGCCGATGCCCTGGAAAGGCAATTGCGGGCCTCGGTCAACGACATCGCCACGATGCGGCATGGCGACAAGACCCCGGCCTATGGAGAGGCGTTGCGCCAGGCCCTGGTGGTCACAGATCTGGTAATCGCCTCTCACCCCTACCTCTACCCCGTGCTGGCGGCCAATTGGCCAGGCCCGCTCTGGTACGAAGCCCACAACGTCGAGTTCGATATGAAGTCCGCCGTATTGGCCAACACGCCCGGTGCCCAGCCTTATCTGGATCAGGTTCGTACCACCGAGGCCGCCTGCTGCCAGGCCGCCCAGCGGATCATGGTATGCAGCACGGAGGACGCCAGCCGTCTGGCAAGCCTCTACGCGATTTCCGAGGATCGCTTCATCAAAGCCCCCAATGGCGTGGATACCCGGGCAACCCCTTTTGTCACCCTTGCCGCTCGTCTGGCCAGCAAGGCGCGTCTTGGGCTGGCAGGGCGGCAACTCGCCTTGTTCGTGGGCAGTTGGCACCAACCCAATATTGAAGCCGTAAGCTGGCTCAAGGGGCTGGCGCACGAATGCCCCGAGGTGGATTTTTTGGTTGTCGGGAGCGTTTGTGGCCATCCCGTGCTGGCCGATGCCCCCGCCAATTGTTTACGTCTGGGGGTTCTGGAAACGGCCCAGCTGCGGGTGGTTCTGAGCGCTGTGGACATGGCCCTCAATCCCATGCGTTCGGGATCCGGCACCAACCTGAAGGTGCTGGAATACGCCGCCGCCGGCATTCCCATCCTGATGACACCCTTTGGCAACCGGGGCCTGGGTTTTATCGATGGCGAGACGGCGCGAATCACGGAATTACCGCAATTTGCCGAGGTTTTGCGCGAGTGTTTTGATCACGCGGATCTGGCGGGTTCTGCGGCCGCCGCGCGGAGTTATGTCGAAAAGCATTTTGACTGGCGGATTATTGCGGATCGTCTGGGGCCGGAAATCATCGCCGCCACCCCCCGGCGATGACGGCTGGCCTGCGTCTCTTGATCGGGGCCGATGCCCTGGCCGCCAGCCCCCGCACCGGGGTGGGTCACTACACCGGGCATCTTGTCGACGCCTTGAGGCAACAGCCCGAGGTGGCCGAGCTATGGGCCTGGATCCACTTGGGGATCCGCAGGGAGGGGGCTGGGGGGAGGGAAAATCCTGTCCCGGCACGGGGAGGCCTTGTTGATCGGCTCCGCCAGCCGTTATCCCGCCTGCCCCTGGCCAGCGCCGGCCATGAGGGGCTCAAGAACTGGCTTTTCTGGTGGCACAGCCGCCGGTTGGCGCCCATGCTCTACCATGAGACCAATTTCATATTAAAACCCTTTTTCCGGGGGGTGGCGGTGGCGACCCTCCATGATCTTTCCTGGCGGCATTTTCCTGATTTTCACCCGGCCTCCCGGCGGCGCTGGCTGGAACGGGGCATCTCCCGAACCCTCAGGGATGCCGCCCTGATTATGACCCCGTCCGAATTCATCCGGCGGGAGGTCGTAGCAGATCTTGGAGTGCCGGCTTCGCAGACCTGGGTCACGCCACTGGGCGTCGATGCCGTTTTTCATCCCCGGTCTCCCGGACAATTGGCCGCGCCGCTCGCAACCTGGGGTCTGACACCGGGCGGGTATCTGCTGGTGGTCGCCACCCGCGAGCCGCGCAAAAATCTGGAACGGCTGATCCTGGCCTATGGCCGTTTACCAGAGGCTCTACAACGGCATTATCCACTGGTGCTGGCCGGTGCTAACGGCTGGCGAGCCGAGTCGCTGGAACGTACTTTGACAGGCCTGGAACGAACGGGCCGTCTGCGGGTGCTGGGCTATGTCGTCGATGCCGATCTGCCGTTTCTGTACGCGGGTGCCGCCGCCTTTGCTTTCCCTTCACTCTACGAGGGATTTGGTCTGCCGCCGCTGGAAGCCATGGCCAGCGGAATTCCCGTCCTGACCAGCCGGGATTCCGCCATGACCGAGGTAGCGGGTGAGGTGGCGCTGCGGGTCGATCCCTACGACCTGGATCAGATCACAGAGGGCTTGCGGCAGCTGCTGGAGGATGACGGCTTGAAGCGCCAGGCCCTTGACCAGGGCCCCCGCCAGGCTCGTCCCTTCACCTGGGAAAACACAGCCCGGCTGACACTGGCGGGTTACCGTCAAGTAATCGAATGAATGTCCAGCCCAGTGAGGGTCAAATCAGGGCGGCCTGCCGCAGCTCGGCCTTGAGCCAGGCGTACAGCAGCGGGGCCATCACCAGTCCGCCAAGCCCAAACAGACTTTCCATGACCAGCATCGCGATCAACAACTCCCAGGCCGCCGCGCCCACTTCGCCGCCAATGATGCGGGCATTGAGAAAATATTCGAGCTTGTGAATCACCACCAGAAACAACAGCGATGCTATTGCGACTTGCAGGGAAAGGGTCAGGGATACCAGAACGATGATCGTATTGGACACCAGGTTGCCGACTACGGGTAGCAGTCCGACTAGGAAGGTCACGACCAGCAGGGTGCTGGTGAGCGGGAGATGAACGCCGGCCAAGGGCAAGAGTACCAGCAGATAGAGGGCCGTGAAGGTGGTATTGAGGGCGGAGATCTTGGCCTGGGAAAACACCACCCGCCGAAATGCCATGAGGTAGTTTGAAAAGCGCGCGCCGAGATAAACCAGCAGTGGGCCTGGCTCCGGACGCGACGACCGCACGGCGGCCAGCACCCCGATCACCATGCCGATCAAAAACTGGACGAAGTGATGCAGCGCCCGCCTGCCGAGGTCACCCAGTTCACCGGCATGCTGTTTGAGGTGATGCGTGGCCTGTTGACGAATGGCCTCGGGCTCGACGGGCACAAAATCCCGCACCGACTCCGGCAATGAGCGCCGTAATTCCGCCAAGGCATCCGCGAGCTTTTGCAGCAATAGCACGGCGTGATCCTGACCGCCAAAGAGATGAGAGACCAGCAGAATCGCGCCCGTGGTCAGCAGGGTCACCACCAGCGCCCCGACCAACACCAAAAACACGAAGCGATGGGCCGGGTGCCGGGCGTGGCGATCCAGCCATCGGGCACTCGTCCAGACGGCGAGATAGGCCACCGTCCCCGCCAACACCGGCAGCACCAGATGGGCCAGCAAGATCCCTATGGCCCCCGCGACGACCAGGATAAAACCGGCCCTTTCCAAACCTCGATCCATCGGGCGTTAGCGCTCAGTTCTTGCTTCTATCGACGATCTTGTTGGCGCTGATCCAGGGCATCATGCCCCTCAGACGTTCCCCAACCGCCTCGATGGAATGCTCCCGGCCAGCCCGGCGCAAGGCCCTGAACTTGGGCCCGCCGGCCAGATTTTCCAGGATAAACTCCCTGGCAAATTCGCCGCTTTGAATCTCCCCCAGGATGCGCTTCATTTCCGCCTTGGTCTGATCGGTGACGATGCGCGAGCCGCGAGTGAGATCGCCATATTCGGCGGTGTTGGAGATCGAATAGCGCATGTTGGCGATCCCCCCCTCGTAGATGAGATCGACGATCAGCTTGACCTCGTGCAGGCATTCAAAATAGGCCATTTCTGGCGCGTAGCCCGCCTCGACCAGCGTTTCAAAACCCGCCTG
>JBAXSA010000130.1:0-7848 GCA_037130945.1 Pseudomonadota bacterium
TTTTACCCGGATGAACTTTTCTCCTCGCTTCACCTTGCCGCTGCTGATTTTCATGGGGCTGGTGCTGTTTCTTTTTGCGGGGCTTGGCAAGGATCCCCGGCGGGTGCCTTCGCCCTTCATCGGGAAACCTGCCCCATCCTTTCAGCTGCCACTACTCGACAATCCCGAGCGTAGCCTCGGTCACCGGGATTTTATAGGCAAGATATCCCTTTTCAATGTTTGGGCCACCTGGTGCGTCTCGTGCCGGGCCGAACACGAGATACTCGTGCAGATCGCCAAACAGGGGGGGGTTGCCGTCTTTGGCTTGAACTACAAGGATCAACGGCCTGCGGCGTTGAGATGGCTGGAACAACTGGGTAACCCCTATCTTGCCAATGCCTTCGACGTCAATGGCCGGGCTGCCATAGACTGGGGGGTCTACGGCACGCCAGAAACCTTTCTGATTGATGCCAGAGGCATCGTGCGTCATAAATTCATTGGTCCGATCACTCAGGATGATTTGAAAAATGTTCTGCTCCCGATGATTGCGCGACTCAAGGCGGAGGTTGGTTGATGAGCTGGCAATCTGGGTTGAGAGTCATGAGCATTGGGTGGCTGGCATTGATCGGTGTGGTTTTGTCCGTGCCAGGTCAAGCCTCGGATCTTTCCACTTATACCTTTGTCAGCCCCAAGCAGGAACAGGATTTTCGGGAACTTGTCAACGAACTGCGTTGCCTAGTTTGCCAAAATGAGTCGTTGCTGGGTTCACAAGCCGAACTGGCCAAGGATTTGCGTGACGAGGTCTACCGCATCCTCCAGGAAGGTCATACCAAGGCCGAGGCCATCGAATTTCTAGTAACGCGTTACGGTGATTTCGTACTCTACGACCCTCCCCTCAAACCCTCCAACTATCCCTTATGGTTTGGGCCGTTGATCTTGATTTTTCTGGCTACACTGTTGTTTTTGCGTACCCTGTTTAGCCAGCGCAAAACCCCTGTGGTAGCTCTCTCTCCGGAAGAGGAACAGCACATTCAGGCTCTCTTGGCATCCCCAAGAACTTCGGCTAGTTTTTCAGAATCAACCGCGTCGTCTGTGGCACCATCACCATGATGATTTTCTGGTTTTGTGTGTTTGGACTGACCCTGCTGGCCCTTGCCTTTGCACTCTTGCCCCTGTGGCGTAAGCCTCGGGCTCTAGCCTTTACCAGCACTAGCACCCTTAACGTCACACTCGTCAAACAACAGCTTGTGGAGCTGGAATCCGATCTTGTCAACGGTTTTCTGGATTCGGCCCAGTATGCCGAGGCACGTCGAGACTTGGAGCGGGAGTTGCTTACAGACACAAAAACCGTGTTTGCTACCGATTTGCGGGCAGGGCGCTGGATGGCGACACTCGTGACCCTCTTGGTTGTGCCATTACTTGCCATGGGATTTTATCAGCAGGTCGGTGACACGAGTTTGGTGGCACGGCTCATCGATGCCCAAAACACCGAGGCGGATAATACCCTGAAAGAGGCCCCCTCCATGGCCATATTGGTGCAGCGTCTGGCGGAACGCCTACAGAAAGAGCCCAACAATGTGGATGGCTGGTTGATTCTGGGTCGTAGCTATCTTGTGATAGGCGATGCCGTGAATGGACTCGCCGCATTGGAAAGAGCCTATGCCTTGGTGCCCAAGAATGTCCTGGTCGCCTTGACCTATGCCGAGGCACTGGCGCAAACCAACGATGGCAACCTCTCGGGCCGGCCTGCCAAGATTATCGAGACCATCTTTGAGAGTCATCCAAACGATCCCAATGCCCTCTGGATGCGGGGCATGTTGGCCTTCCAGCAAGGCCAGTATGCCGAGGCGGTTCATTTGTGGGTCAGCCTGCGCAGCCTGTCCCCGAATAATGACAAGGACATGGTCATCCTCGACGAACTGATCCATAAGGCTCGCGCCAAAATCTCGCCGGATATGGCAGCCCTCATGCCTTCTGCAGAGGTGGTTTCGCCACTTGCGCCCACCCCTCCTGTTTCGCCATCCTTTCTGAAGTTGCGGATCACACTCGCCGACGTCTTCAAGGATCAGGTTGACCCCGAAGACAGCCTGTTTATTTTTGCCCGTGCCCTTGAAGGCCCGCCGATACCCGTGGCAGCCTATCGAGCCCGGGCCGCAGACTTGCCTATCGAATTAGAACTCAATGACAGCATGGCGGTCTTGCCCTCGATGCGGCTTTCCCAATTCTCGAGGGTGATGGTCAGCGCGCGTATCTCCAAAACCAGGGAGGCCATGCCAAAACCGGGCGATTTACAAGGTGAGGCAGGCCCTGTGACACCCCTGCAAGCCCCTGAAACAGCCGGATCAACAGCCCCTGTGGTCATTCTTATTAACCAGGTTCGCCCCTGAAAATCTTCTGCGATCTGTTGTGTTTCTGCTACGGGAATCAATTTGTCACAAGAAATTGACACTCCCCGTCAACGCCGGTACATTGCACTCATTCTTGGTGAAAATTGCCACGCCGAGGTGGCGGAATTGGTAGACGCGCTAGATTCAGGTTCTAGTGGGGGTAACTTCGTGGAGGTTCAAGTCCTCTCCTCGGCACCATTTTCTGGTTGATGGCCGGAACTCAGAGCCCCTTGGGCCAGTAGATGAGGGCTATGCCCATGTGTCTACGCGCGTGGGGTGCCCGCCCCCTCCATACCGGTCGACTATTCACTTTACCCGAGACAGTCAAACCTCCCTGGCCTGGGTCATCCCATCTCCGAAGACGGTGGGGTTAGGTCGGGACAGGGAAAGGCGGCTCCGGGAAAGATATGGCGCATCTGTCGGCGGATGTCGTCCACCCTATCGTCCACGGTGTTGTCCTGACTCATGCCAATCTCAATCTCCTTGCGATTCACGGGGTTGGGTGTGTACTGAATGGCGAGCTGGTGGGCCACACGCTTGAAGGCCAGACAACTCGCCTGAAAGAGCTGCTGCAGAAGAACGTGGTCGAATTCGCAGAGCAGCACGGGGGTGCGGGTTCTTACCGTACTGAGGTGGGCATCGCCGAGCAGAAGGGTGGAGGCATCAAACAAATCGCCGGGGCGTAGTAGTGGTGGCAGGGTTGGGCGCGAATCCCGGGAGCGTGCGGCGCTGGCCATCAGGAGCCCTTCGAGAACCAGATACAGCACCGAGCCCGCTTCGCCAGCCTGGACAACGACCCGATCTGGCAGCTCGACACGCAACCGGGCACCTTTCGCCAGGCGGCACAAATCAGTTTTGCCGAGATTACGAAAGAGATCGGCCTTGCCGATCAGGGCCACGAGACGGTCTCCATCGGGCAATCCAAAATGGGTTGTAGCGGCGGCCTGACTGTCTGTCTGGATGATCTTGGCGCTTCGTGCGGGCTCGATGCCGGCATGACCGAGGTGCGTCAGGACATTTTGAAACACCAGGGTACGCAACTGGGTGAGTTTCTGCCACTCCAGATCGAAGCTAATCACATATTCAACGCCATCGAGTTTGATCTCTCTGATCTTGACCTTGACCTTCGGGGGGGTACCGTCCGGCCCCAAAAAACCAATCAGCACCTCCAGGGCCGCCGCCTGGAGAATCCGGATGGCGCGGGTCTGAGGGACGGCGGCATCCAGGGTCACACTAAAGCGCCGGGTGCCGGTCGATTTGGGGCGGCTAAAATTGGTGATGGTATAGGCGCTGAATTTACTGTTGGGCAACACCACCACGTCCTGCGAGAGATCCTTGATCTGGGTGGTACGCCAGCTGATTTCCAGCAGTTGCCCGGTGATGACGCCATCCCCGGCCCGATGGAGCTGAACGTAATCACCGATCCGCACTGCCCGGTCGACGTTCAGGGCGATGCCGGCAAATACATCCTGAAGTAATTCCTTTAATGCCATACCCAGCACCAGGCCGGCAACCCCGGAGGCGGCCCAGACGACCGTCAGATCCTGATTGAAGATGATGCCCGCGCAGGCCGCGAGGGCAACCGAATAGATCATCAGCCCCGAGATTTGCGTCAGTAGCTTGGGTACCGGTGCGCCCGTGGCCCTGGCGACCAGGCCGTCGAAGATGACGTAGCGGATGACCCGTTGTGCCAGGATCGCGAGCGCCAAGAAGGCAATCACGCCCAGCACATATTTCAGCGCCTTGCGGGTGCTGTCCATCGCCGCCAGGCCAAAGGCCTGGTTGTCTTCGCCAAAGTAGAAGAAAACAAAGATTCCCACACAGATTAAGAGTGGCCACAAGAGTTTTTTGGAGGCTGTTTTGAAGGATTTGACGGATTGAGCCATGACGAAGTTCTCAGAAGCTGATGCGCTCGGACTCGGCCTTCAAATCTCTGGCCATTTCGTCCAGAGAGGCCATAGTCGCCGAGATTTCTTCGGCCGCCGCCGCCGTGGCCTGTCCAGAGGCATATAGGTGATTGACCTGTTCTTTCAATTCCTGGGTGGTCGCGCTCTGTTCCTCGACTGCGGCGGCAATGGCCTGGATGGTCGCGTCACTTTCGTGGGCGGCGGCAACGATCTGGTGGATGGCCGTACTCGCCGCTTCTGCGGCGGCAACGCCGGTCTGAACATGGCTGGTGGCATCTTCGATCAACTCCCGGATGTCGCGGGTGGCGCGGGCCACTTCCTCGGAGAGTTGGCTGATCTGGTGGGCAATCAGGCCAAATCCGCGCCCCTGTTCGCCGGCGCGCACCGCCTCCAACCCGGCATTCAGTGCCAGCACATAGGTCTTGTCGGCAATATGGGTGATCAGGCTGCTGATCTGGGCAATCCGGGCATTACCCGCCTGGATGCGTTCGACAGTACCACTCAGATGGGTGAGCTTGGTCTGCCCGTTCTCGGCGGCGGTCGCCGTGTCGCGTGCCAGGATACTGCCGCGCTCGACACGGTGGGCGATGTCACGCACCGCCGCCGCTGTCTGTTCGATAGCCGAGGAGACCTCGGAGAGCGTCACCGTCTGGCTTGTCACCTGGCGCGTGACGTCGTTGGCCGCCGTCCGGGTCTCGGTGGCGGAATGGGCGACCTGGTGGGCCGCACGCGACACGCCCCCGATCACATCGCGTAATTGTTCCATCGCCCGGTTGATGTTGACCTTGATGGCGGCAAAATCGCCCTGGTAGGCTCCTTCGATTGAACGGCTGATATCGCCAGCGGCCAGGGCATTGGCAAAGTGGGAGATCTCCGTCAGCAGCGAGGCCAGGGCATCGAGGCTGCGATTGACATTTCCCTTGAGGGCCCGCAGATCGCCTTCGTAGGCACCGCTAATCCGTCCCTGCACGTCACCCGACGCGAGTTTTGCCATGACGCTGGCAACCTCGAACAGCGGGGTGGTCAGGGTCTCCGTCAGGTCATTGTCGCCTTGGGCCAGGGTCGCGAAATCGCCCCGATGGCGGGCCGGATCGACGCGCACCGTGAGCATCCCCGCCTTGGCGCCTTCGATCAGGGTGTGTCGATCTTCCCCAGACAACTTGAGGGCGGCCAGGTGCCGCAGGATTGCCTGAGTCATGGCCCCGATCTCGTCCTGACGGCCGTCATGGGCCATCTCGGCCTTGAGGTTGCCATTGGCCAACTGTTCGAAAAAGGCCCGCAGATCATTTAATGGCCCTGTAATCGAGCGAATGATGACATAGCTGAACGCAACGGCAATAACCATTGCCACCCCCAGTAACCCCATCGTATAGAGGCGAGTTTTTTCGTAACGCGCATGGCTGGCATGGTATTCGTTCTCAACCGACTGGATTTGTGCATTGGTGAGTACCGCGAGATTTTCCGCGACCGCATTGATACTGGGGTAGAGGGTCGTTGTCGCATAGGCCGCCATTTCATTCACCTGGCCGGCATCAAGGTAGGCGCGCAGATTGGCAATGGCCTGGTCAGACGCCGCCATGAGCGGGCTGAGCTGTTGCACCAGCACTTTTTCCCCCTCTTCCAGGGGGGAGGCCAGATACTCCTGCCACTCTTTGCGGATGTGCGCCATCGCGCCATCGATGGCTTCAATCGCCTTGGCGGGGGTGAAGGTACCGTCGCGAACCTGGCGGGTGGCATCGACGATTGTGAGCGTGTAAAGATCGGTGATGATATTCAGATCCCTGAGCGGCACCACCTGTTCGTGGTAGACCCGGTCGAGGGCCGCGCCGGTGGTCTCCATGCCACGCAAACCCAGCAGGCCGATGCCCACCATGAAGAGGATTTGTAACGCCATCAAGGCCAACAGCCTGGGCCCAATTTTGAGGTTATTCAACACGGATATCTCCACAACAGCAATTTGACTACACCGCGAGCTGGCTAGCTCGCCTTGATCCAACCCCGTATCGCCTCGCGGATCCGGACACTGGCCGCCGGGTTGGATCTACCCTGAAAAAGCCCCTCACGGAGCAATAGCCAGACCTGTCCTTCCTCCTGGGCGATGGCCGCGAAAAGCTCATGGACAGCCAGTGGCACGGCGGGAAACGGACGCCACTTCAGATCAGGTTTACAGAGGGTCACCTCATCGGCCAGGATCACCAGCGGTTGCCGTCCCCGATGTTTTACCAGCAACGCCCGGCCTTGGGTGCCGGAAGGTTCGAGGCCCAACAGACGGGCCAGATCGACCACCGGATAATCACCCGCCCGGCGTTTGGCGTGAATCTGGTCAGGATCCACCTGTCGGATCACCCGGAGGAGCATCGCGGCCGGGAATAAGCAGGTGTAGGGCCCCACCCGGGCCATCAACCCCCGTTTGGCATCCAGTCCGCGACGCCGTTCGGCCGGGTTTCGGGTATCAAGGGGCAGTGGCACGGGCGGTTTGAGGCGCTGACCCAGCGCCGGGCCAGTCTCTAGCCGGCCCGTCATCGTAGCAGGGTCGAGTACCTCAATCGCGCCACGTTGCGCATCCAGGAACCAAAACGACTCGTCCGACCCCCGCACCATGCGGCGAAGACGATGGGGTGGCAGCGAAACGAGACCCTGTAACGATGCCGTTAGAATGGCCACGCGCCCCTCGCTCCCTGTCACCACCAGCGCCCAGGCGTTTTCGGCCGCCACGGGAACCGGGTAGCCCAGCCAGTGGCCTAGCGATACCCCCGCCATCAAGCCATCTGTCAGCGCCACCTGGCGCTCACTAGGCTGACCGGCACGCACCGTCCAAACCTGGGCGGGCCGTTCCACCCGTAATACTGCGGCGGCGGGCAGGGCCACGGTTCGCCCCTGGGTTTCCGTGACGAGCAGGGTCACCTCGTGATCCTGCGGATTGGCAAATGGCAGCGGCGGGTTGGGGTCATCCCCCGCCACGGCTAACAGCGAGACCAGGCTTTCCATGTCCGCGACCGTCTCAGCGACCGCTTCTGCCACCATGGGTAAAGCCCCGCCAGACGGGCTATTACCCGGTAACGCCAGGCTGTCTACCCGGAACCACACCGGCCCCCGCGACGTTTGTACCCGCATCCGGTAGATCCCAGAGCGTGCCGTGCCACCCCAATGCGCGACCCAGTCGATCTGGGGGGTGATCATGCCGTCATGCGCGACAACGCCTTCAAAGGCTGGCGGGCCAAAGGGAATCGGTGTTGCGGCCGAGGCTATCGAGATATTCATAACAGACGTCACGGGCAGTGCGCCCTGCCGGCCGGCGCTCCAAAATGTGAGGGTCTGCCGTGGGGACAGGCCGTAATCGTCCGAATGGCTGGGGGAAATCGGGGTCATGAATGGGGCGCTTGTCTCATCAAATTGGGATGCCTGTCCGGAAAAAAGGGTAGGGATCTCAGTCGACAAGATCCAGCACCATCGTTACGGTATCATGTGGTACAGGCATGCGCCATTGGTTAACCCAAGTCAGACCTCCTGTCAAACTATAGGCTCTTTTGTTTCTCGCGTGACTAAAAAATCCTTAATAATCAACAAACTGATTG
>JBAXSA010000131.1:0-7847 GCA_037130945.1 Pseudomonadota bacterium
CCTTCACCAAACCCCTCGTCATTGGTGGTACCCGGGAGTGGTACCGGATTGCCAAATCCCTCGGCCTAAAATCCGCGATGCTGGTGGACAGCAGCGGAACTGTACACATGGATCCCGCCATGGCCAGGCGCGTACAGTTTGAGGGGACACCGCCCAAGGTCATTCTGAGTGAGCCTCTCGCTCTCGACTAGGGTTTTTAGTGTGGGCCACCCGCGTAAAACCGCGCAATTACGCTGGTGGCCGGACGGCGTTCTACCGCTGGTTTAACATCGGTCATGGCACAGGCGTTGGCGATGCGCTGTCAGGGGCTATCCCCTGCAACGCTGCGGGCAGGGAAAACATGATCCGCTCCTCAATGCCCTCTTGTTCCCGCACGGCCGTAGCCCCCCAGGCCTGGAGCCGGGCGACCACACCCGCCACCAGCACCTCGGGGGCCGAAGCCCCGGCCGACAGCCCCACCCGGGGACTGCCAGCCAGCCAGGCCGGGTCGATGTCGTCCGGGCCATCAATCAAATGGGCCGGAACCTCGAGCTTTTCGGCAATCTCCCGCAGCCGATTGGAATTTGAGCTATTGGGCGAGCCCACGATAAGTACCCGGTCACAACCCCGGGCCAGCGCCTTGACGGCCTCCTGACGGTTTTGGGTGGCATAGCAAATGTCGCTGCGTTTTGGGCCCCGGATCTCGGGAAAACGCTGGCGCAGAGCCTCGATGACGGTCGCGGCGTCGTCCATCGACAGGGTGGTCTGGGTCACGAAGGCCATCCGCGAAGGGTTTTTTTGGGTGACCTGGAGGCGGGTGACGTCCTCGGGGGTTTCCACCAGGTGAATCGTCGCACTCGTTGTTTGCCCCATGGTGCCCTCAACCTCGGGATGACCGCGATGGCCGATCAGCACCACCTCGTAACCCGCCCGGCAATACCGCACCACCTCGAGATGCACCTTGGTGACCAGTGGGCAGGTGGCGTCAAAAACCCTGAGTCCTCGCGCCCTGGCTTCCTGGCGTACCGCTTGGGGGACTCCGTGGGCGCTGAAGATCAGGGTCGCCCCATCGGGCACCTGCGCCAGGTCATCGACAAAGATCGCCCCGCGGCGACGTAGGCCTTCGACCACGAAGCGGTTGTGAACTACCTCGTGGCGGACGTACACCGGGGCACCGAACAGCGATAGGACACGCTCGACAATGGTAATGGCGCGATCCACCCCGGCGCAAAAACCCCGGGGGTTGGCCAGTAAGATTTCCATGCAGTATCCGCTGAGCCTCAGCCCCGGAGTTTGATGACTACGGCGCTAATACCGTCACCAGAGAGACGGCGCCGGATCTCTTCGGTTTGCTTGGCATCCCGATAGGGTCCGGCGCGCACCCGGAAGAAGGTGTCGCGGTTGTCGACGGTGATCCGCTGGATACCCACCTGAACCCCCAGGAAGGCCAGGCGCGCCTTCATCTGATCGGCCTCCTCCAGGCTGCGATAGGAAGCAATTTGCAGCATGAAAGATTCTTTGATGGGTGCCGCTGGCGGTTCTTCAGCCCTGGGAGGGGGTGGCGGTTTGACGGGTTCGGCGGGCCGGGTTGCGACCACGGACGGGGGCGGGTTGTCGGTACGCGCCGGAATGGTGCGAATTTCGGGAGATCGGGCCTCGACCCTGGCCGCCGCCTCTGTGTTGCGGTGTTCGCTCTTGTCCGGTTTGGGTAGTGGTGGGGTGGGTGGAGTGGGTTCCACGGGCCGCGGCAGTGGCTCGGGGGCCTTGGCCATCTTGCCGATCCCTTCTGGCGGGGGCACCACCACCTCCATCTCCGGCAGCAGATTATAAAAATCAAATTGCGGCGGGTTGACGGCGGGTTTGGCCGGCGACTCGCTGGCCTGGGGAGGCGGGGTGTCGGTCTTGGCGGGCGGAGAAGATTTGAGCAACCCAGCCGGCAAGGGAGGCGGATGGCCACTTCGCAGCCATACCAGGCTTGACAGGGCCAATCCCACCATCAATCCGGCCAGAAACCCCAATAGGGCGGGTGAACTGGAACGACTTTTGGATCGAGACTTGGCCTGCGCCTGCCCGCCCGCGAAATCTCGTGCCATAAACTACATGGCCTCCGGCGCGGAAACACCCAGAAGTTCGAGGGCATTACGCAATACCTGACGCACCGCCAGGATGAGTTTTAGGCGAGCGTCCCGCAAGCGGTCATCTTCCACCAAAAAAAGATGGGCACCATAGTAGGCGTGAAAGGCCTGTGCCAATTCGCGGAGATACTGCGTCAAAAGATGCGGGGCTAAGCCCAGAGCAGCGCTCTCCAGCATCTCGGGATAGCGGCCAAGAAGGCGCATCAGGGTCTTTTCATGCGAGGTATCGAGAGTCTCCAGGTGGGCGAGCCCGGGCGTCAGATCCACAGCAATGCCCTTGTCACCGGCCTGTTTTAAGACACTGCAAACCCGAGCATGGGCGTATTGGACATAATAAACCGGGTTGTCGTTGGATTGGGATTTGGCCAGATCCAGATCAAAATCCATATGTTGCTCGCAGGTGCGCATCGCGTAAAAAAACCGCGCGGCGTCGCGCCCCACTTCGCGCCGCAGTTCGCGTAGCGTGACAAATTCTCCGGAGCGGGTGGACATCGGCACCCGAGTGCCATTGCGGTACAGGATGGCGAACTGCACCAGCAGCACCTCCAGCCGACCCGGATCACAGCCCGCAGCCTGGAGCGCCCCCTTGACCCGTGGCACATAGCCATGATGATCCGCGCCCCAGATGTCGATGACCCGGTCGAACCCGCGTTCCAGTTTGTCGAGGTGATAGGCGATATCTGAAGCGAAATAGGTCGCCTGGCCATTGTCCCGCACCACCACCCGGTCTTTTTCGTCGCCAAAGGCCGTGGAACGAAACCACAGGGCCCCGTCTTGTTCGTAAAGATGACCACCGGCGCGCAGACGTTCAATGCCTCGATGCAGCGCCCCCTTGTCGTTCAACGAGCGTTCAGAGAACCATTCATCATAAGTCACCCCAAATTCGGCCAGATCCTCCCGGATATCGTCAAGCAGAGTATTGAGCGCCAATTCAAACACCAGACGATAGCGGTTGTCGCCCAGAAGGGTTTTGGCCCGGTGAATCATCGCATCGATATGCGCCTCCTTGTCGCCGGTTGGCCCCTGACCTTCTGCCAATTCTTCCGGAGTGGCGGTGTCCTCGGGCAGGCTCTCGAACAGATCCGCCAGGGGGCAGGCGTACCGATCAGCCTGTTCCCGGTGCAGGGTCGCGGCGATGTCCCAGACATAATCGCCACGGTAGCCGTTGGCCGGAAAACGCAGAATCTCGCCGCAGAGTTCGAGATACCGCAACCACACCGAGGTGGCCAGAATATCCATCTGCCGACCGGCATCGTTGACGTAATACTCCCGATGCACCCGAAACCCGGCCGATTCCAGGAGATCCGCTACTGCCGCTCCATAGGCGGCCCCCCGGCCGTGCCCCACATGCAAAGGCCCCGTGGGGTTGGCGGACACGAACTCGACCTGCACCCATTGCCCTTGCCCGACCCGGCTTTTGCCAAAGTCCGGGCCCTGCTTGAGGATATCGGCCACAACCTGATGATAGGCTGCGTCGGTCAGGAAAAAATTGAGAAACCCGGCACCCGCCACCTCTACCCGGGACAGCGCCGGATGGGCGGGCAGGGCGGCCTGTAACGCCAAAGCCAGTTCCCTGGGTTTGCAGCGAGCCCGCTTGGCCAGTGTTAGGGCCAGGTTGGAGGCAAACTCGCCAAAGGCCGGATCCCGGGTTCGTTCCACCAGAATGGCCGGTTGCACCCCCTCCAGGGCTATCTGGCCCGTCTCCTGGAGGTGTGACAGGGCTTGCCCAAGCAGATGCCGGAGGAGGGTCTTCATGGGGTCTAACGGCTGTTCTCTTCGGGTAAAACGATGTTGAGTTCGAGAATCTCCTGGGTACCATCCTGCCCGTAAGTAATCGAGATAGCGTCTTGATCGACGTGAACATGACGCCGGATCACCTCGAGGATCTCGCGTTGCAGCCTGGGCAGATAAGACGGACGCCCGCGTTCGGCCCGGTCATGGGCGACCAGAATCTGCAACCGTTCGCGTGCGACATTGGCCGAGGATTTGGGCTTGGCCAGAAAGTAATCCAGAAGTCCCATGCCTAATCCCCTCCAAACAGACGGCTGAAGAAACCTCGGCGGGCCGGATCCAGGAAACGCAAGGGCAGTTCCTCACCCAGATAACGGGCCACCATGTCAGCATAGGCCTGACCGGCATCACTCTCCTGATCGAGAATCACCGGATTGCCGCAGTTGGAGGCCGTCAGCACGGCAGTCGATTCGGGGATCACGCCCAAGAGTTCAAGGGCCAGGATCTCTCTCACGTCATCGATGCTCAACATCTCGCCCTTCTGCACACGCTCCGGGGCATAGCGGGTCAACAGCAGGTATTCTCGGATCGGGGGTTCGCTGTTCTCGGCGCGGCGCGACTTGCTAGCCAGGATCCCCAACATGCGATCGGCATCGCGCACCGACGAGACCTCCGGATTGGCCACCACCACGGCATCGTCGGCATAATACATGGCCAGAATGGCCCCTTTTTCGATGCCGGCGGGGGAGTCGCAGAGGATGTAATCGAAGCTCTGTGCCAGCTCGTTGAGTACGGTTCCGACACCCTCTCGGGTCAAGGCATCCTTGTCGCGGGTTTGAGAAGCGGGAAGAATCAGGAGCTGACTGCAGCGTTTGTCCCTAATCAGGGCCTGATTGAGGCTGGCTTCGCCATTGATGACGTTGACGAAGTCATACACCACCCGGCGCTCGCAACCCATGATGAGGTCGAGGTTGCGCAATCCCACGTCAAAATCCACCAACGCAGTCCGGAATCCCCGCAACGCTAGCCCCATGCCCAGGGCCGCCGTGGTCGTGGTCTTGCCAACGCCCCCCTTGCCCGATGTCACCACAATAATTCTAGCCAAAGTTCCTCACTCCCCGATGAACACCAACGCGATCACCCATTTTACAACATTGGAAGAAATGTCATGGTTTGTCCTTCCATACCCACCTGCACGGGTTTGCCACGAAATTCACCGGGCAGATTTTCGCTGACCCGGTAGTGGCCGGCCACCGAAATCAATTCGGCCCGTAATTCCCGGCAAAAGATGCGGCACTCGGTGTTGCCCTGCACCCCAGCCAATGCCCGGCCTCGCAGGGCACCATGGATATGAATATGCCCGTCCGCCATGACTTCAGCCCCTGGATTGACATTGGAGAGCAACACCAAATCCCGGCCAGTGGCGTAGATTCGCTGGCCAGCATGCACCGTTTGCGCCACGACTTGACCCGGACGGCAGGGGGGGGGTGGTGGCGGAGTCGCAACCGCCACCGGCACGGGCTCTTCCTCGCGAGAGGGTCGACGCCGGTCGGAACGCTCGGCCATCACCGCCAAATCCAGCGCCACGGCGACCTCCTGGTAAGCGGCAGTGCCGCCGCGGATCCCGACTGGCACCAATCCTGAACGGCGCAGAAACGACACCAGCAACGGCAGATCAACCCGTTCGCCGACCGCCAGATCATTTAGCTCGATCACCACAGGGGCGTGATTAAAGAAATCCGGGGCCTCACTCATTTTTTTTTGTAACTTGGCGGTAATGCTTCCCAAGTGGCTGGAAAACAGGCGCAAGACCGGCAGGGTGAAACTAGCCGCCTTGAATTCCAGGATTTGATGAGGATCCGTGTCTTTCGACATAGGGGTCTCCGACGGTTTTTTTACGGGGAAACGGCAGCATACGACCCGCACCGGCCATGCCTTGCCGGGGACTGGTTATAACAGTCAGCGCCCGTGGTTTCAAGCGTAGTCGTCGATTCCCAGCACCCGGCTGACATATTGCCGTTCGGCTTCGCCACCTGGCGATTGGTAGGCCTGCAAGGCACGCCGTGCTTTATGACTGAGGAATTGATCCGAAGCCAGGGTGTCCAATTCCGACAGTCGCTGCTTAAATTTCACAATCCGCTCGGGATCAGCATTGTCGAGACGTGTCTGGGCATTCTGACCGCGCTGTTCCTGGGATTTTCCGGGAGCCGCCACAGGGTCGATGGCGGGTACCGGGGCGGCACCCGGCAGCGGCGCAAAGGGTCGAGTCACCGCCACCTGGGCAGTATTCACCAATGCGGAAATACTGGGAAGCCGTTCGATCACTGGATTCGAGCCCGCCGATCTCGATAGACAAAAAAACCTTACGCCCCGGAGACTAAGCCAGATTCATACCATTTACTTTACTGGAGTATAGCAGGCCAAAGCCTGGCATCAGCCCGGAGGCCAATCCAGGGAACGTCCACCGAGCAAATGTAGATGAATATGAAAGACGGTTTGACCGGCATCTGCATTGCAATTGAAGACCAGCCGGTAACCGCGTTGGGCGATGCCTTCCTGAATCGCCACATGCTGTGCCGCCATCGTCATCCGGCCAATCAGTGGAGCCTCTGCGGTGGTGAGGTCGTTGAGTGTGGCGATATGCCGCCTGGGAATCACCAGCGCATGCGTCGGAGCCTGCGGGTTGAGATCCCTAAAAGCCACGACCTCGTCGTCTTCAAAAAGTTGAGTGGCGGGAATCGTGCCATTGGCAATTTTACAGAATATGCAGTTTTCCATGAGGATGAAGTCTCCGGGGTTGAGGAATCTTGAGTTTGTCGCTATATCGCGACTATAGTGAAGCCTGACACGACCGGCTGGCAACCCGATGGAGTATTGGCAGTGTTGGCCGTATTCTTTACAACTTGGCTATGGTATAGCCATTTTCAAACCCCACAAGGAGACCTTTATGGTTCATTCACTCCCCACGCTCCCCTACGCCAAAAACGCCCTGGCACCCGTCATCTCCGAGGAAACCATCGAGTACCACTACGGTAAACATCATCAGGCTTATGTCAACAATCTCAACAACCTGATTCCCGATACCGAGTTTGAAAACCTGTCTCTGGAAGAGATTGTCCTAAAATCCTCCGGCGGGATTTTTAACAATGCCGCACAGGTGTGGAACCACACTTTTTACTGGAATTGCCTGGGCCCCAATGCAGGCGGCGAACCCACAGGCGCGCTGGCCGAGGCCATCGCCAAAACCTTCGGTTCTTTTGACGAATTCAAAAAGAAGTTCATCGCCTCGGCCGTCGGCAATTTCGGGTCTGGCTGGACCTGGCTCGTCAAAAACACTGACGGCACCCTGGCCATCGTCAACACCAGCAATGCCGCCACACCCATGACCCACGGCCAGCAGGCGCTGCTCACCCTGGACGTGTGGGAACACGCCTATTATGTGGATTACCGCAATGCCCGGCCCAAGTACCTGGAAGAGATCTGGAAGCTCATCCACTGGAATTTTGTCGCGGAGAATTTCGCCCGCTAACCCCAAAACCTTGGTCAGAGGTCGGCTACCGTCGATCCAGACGGCGATAGCTGATCGCCTCGCTTAGATGATTCAGACTCAGGGTGTCTGATTGGTTCAGATCGGCAATCGTGCGCGCCACTTTGAGAACCCGGTGAAAAGCCCGGGCCGAGAGACCCAGTCGCGAGATCGCTTGTTCCAGCAGTTTCCGCCCGGCGTCGTCAATCCGGCAATGGGTGTCAATGCTGCGCGGAGTGAGCAGATGATTAGAACGGCCCTGGCGTTTCAGCTGTCGATTGCGGGCCGTCGTCACCCGGGCGCGTACCACCTCGCTGCTCTCGACTACCGGGGCTTGTGGCCCGCCCATCAGATCCTCGGCGGGCAGCCTGGGTACATCGACATGAATGTCGATGCGGTCGAGCAGCGGGCCCGATAACCGGCTCCGATAACGCGCCACTTGGTCAGTGCTGCAATGACACTGGCCCTTGGGGTCG
>JBAXSA010000132.1:0-7818 GCA_037130945.1 Pseudomonadota bacterium
TATGATTCTACAAGATCTGATTATATATCATCCAAGGGATCGATGAGTAAAAATCAACAAGCACAGGTCATCGTGTCGCGGTGTGGTGCCGGTAAAGTCTACTTAGCCGCCAGGACAACACGTCGATAAATTTCTGCCACACTCAAGTGACATTGCAAGGTTTTGACTTCCACAACATCCCGCATGTCGTGAAATGCGGAATATACCCAAGGGTTGTCTGTTTGCCGCTGGTACTTTTCGACTCGACAATAATCCTGAGTGACCAACAGGTATTCCCGCAATGACGAGATCAGTTGGTAGTGAAAGAATTTCAACCCCCGGTCATAGGCTTCCGTGGTTTCGGACAGTACTTCGATAATCACCACCGGATTCAGCAGCACATCGCCCTGCCAATCTTCGTACTGTTCATCACCACAGGTAACCACCACGTCCGGGTAGCTGTATTTGCTGGTTTTGTCAGTACACGTCCTGACTTTCATGTCGCTGACATACACGCCACAGGGTTTTTCCGCCAACTGCGATCCTAAAGAAACCACCAAATTAGACGTGATCTGATTGTGCGCACGACTTGCCCCCGCCATCGCGTAGACTTCACCATTGAAGTATTCGCTCTTAAACTCGGCCTGACGTTCACAACGGAGGTATTCAGCTTCCGTCAGTAAAATGATTGACTGTGCCAACATGGGTATGTCCCCGATAATTACGGTGGAATGTGGGCCTTCAACCCCTGCAACGCATCGGTCTCGGCGTATACGTCATGACAGGACTATTCTTGGATCATCAGAATCGCGATAGCTAAAGATCAGCAAACACAGGTCGTCGGATTGCGGCGCTGTGCCGGTAAAGACCTTGATGGTTTTCAGAAGGGCGGCGTTGCGCTCTGCGGCGGGAAGTCCACTCATCTGGCGTAAGGCTGTCACCAGACGTGCTTCCCCAAACAGCTGGCCCTCTTCACTGGTGGCTTCAGTCACCCCATCGGTATAGAGAAACAGGGAATCCCCAGGTGCCAGTGGGATGCGGCCAGTGGCCAATGGGGTACCCGCATCGACGCCCAGCGCCCTGCCACCCCGCGCCAATGGCAGCAGATGGGGGCCATCGTGACGCAGCCAATAGGGGACGAGGTGTCCGGCGTTGGCAAACTCGAGTACCCCGGAGGCGGGATCGAATAGGCCAAGAAACAGGGTGACAAACATCGCGGCCTCGTTGTCCTTGGCGAGTTCGTCGTTGACCCTGCCGAGGATCTCGGCGGGCGAACGCCATGCCAGCGCGGTCGCCCGAACCAGCGTCCTGACGATGACCATGAAGAGCGCCGCCGGAACCCCCTTGCCCGAGACATCCCCCACCAGCAGATAGACCTGTCCTTCGGCATTCTCGAAGAAGTCGTAAAGATCACCCCCCACCTCGTAGGCTGGCAAAATGAAAGGATTGGCCGTCCAGCGCCGATCCGGGGCCGGCGCTTCCACACCACGCAACAGACCCAACTGGATTTCGCGGGCAATGGCCAACTCGCTTTCGATGCGCTTGCGCTGGGCGGTGGCGGCTTCCCTCTCGTGCAGATAGGCCATGAGCTTGTCTTGAACCGCCAGAAAGGTCAGGGCCAACTGGCCGATCTCGTTGGGTTGCCGCACCCCCAGGTCACGCAATCCCTGGGTGACGGCGGGAGGTAATTCACCCCCGCTGTGCTGGCCAATAAATCCGGTCAGGCGCTGGAGGGGACGAACGATACCACCTGCCAGAAACGCCGCAAACAGCGCGGCGATCAGGCCCGTGACGGCCACCCGGTAGACCACTTCCAGGAAGACCTGACGGATGGGCGCCTCAAACACATCCCGGTTTTGGGCCACACCAATCACCCAGTCATCATCACGAACTGGCGCGAATCCCACGATCCTGTCCTTGCCAGTCTGAGTAAGGTGGTAGGCGGTATGGCCGCTCTGGACTGCCCCCACCAAGGTTTTGGCGAGATCAGGGAGATTCAGGCTCGAAATCTTGGCATCGAGAAATTCCCGATTATCCCGCAAACGCTGCACCACCTCGGGGGCCAGAGGCATCAAACTGCGGTACCGCAATGCCGGATCCGTGTGGTAGAGGATGATGCCCTGACCATTGATAATGAAGGCATCGTGACGTTCCGAGCTGGCATGCCGCATGATCTTGACGAATTCCTCACCCTTTACCTTGAGTACCAACACCCCCTGTGTTTCCCCATGGGCCAGGGTGGTGACCGCTCGTGAAAAAAATACCCCAGCCGTGCCCGATACCGTGCCGATGGTGATATCGGAAACAAAGACCTGTTTTGGGGTCGCGGCTTGAAAATACTCCCGGAAGGCGTAATTGCGGCCCAGATAGCTGGGCTCGCTGGTGGCAATGACTATTCCGGCACGATCCAGCAGTAGCACCAGCGACACCGAGGGATCAATCTCGATAACCCGATGGAATTCCTCCTCAACCGCCGCCCGTCGAGGCTCTGAGGGTGTTTCGAGAAATGCCTGGACGTCGTCGTAGCGGCTGGCCAGGCTGGTGATTTGCCGTATGTCCCCCATGAAACGTGTGATCTGATCAGCCATCGCCACCGCTAGCCGTTCCATGTTGTCAATCTCCAGATCGGCAATCCTGTCGAGGGTTTGTTGCAGACTGAGGTAGCTCGACAGTGACATGGGCACGATGGCTAGAAGCAACAGCAGAAAAGTTACCCGAACCCGGATCGAGGCCAAGAGAGGACGCACAAAACCGATGGATTGCAACTTGATTTTTCTCATATTGGGTTCAGAGATGAAGCACTCCATACGTTGGGGGAAGTGGCTCAGTGGACTTTTTAATTTACCTTCATGACCGTGCCGCAAAAAATGCTCGCATGTCATCGTTTTCAACGCGCTGATAGATTTCGGAGACCGGCAATGTCAAACCAACGGATGCAAATGTCACGTCATCACCCAGAAAGTAGAAATCTGGCATCCAATTTTCCGATTTACGACACAATTCAATTTGCACAAAATCCTGCTCAATCAATACATATTCTTCCAGGCTTGGGATCATTTGATATAGGTAGCGTTTCAATGTACGATCCTGCTTGCGTGTCGAACTAGACAATACTTCGATAATAATTCGAGGTGATTTTGTAAAATACGGATCATCATCATCATCATTGCTGCAAACAACAACCACATCAGGATAAAAATATTTGCTGTCAACATGGACTTTAATGTCTGAACTGAACACTTCGCACGCGGTATTATCAAAATGTTCACTGAATCGTCTCGACAGCATAGTGACAAGACGCTGGTGATTTTTACTCGCACCAGCCATCGCGTAAACTTCACCATCGATGTATTCGTGTTTGATCGTGCTGATCTTTTCGCCTTCAAGGTAGTCTTGTTCGCTGATGTAGTCCGTGCGGTAGCTGGGTAAATTCATTTTTATTATTTATTTATCTTCCGTGGCGTTTTGATATCAATCGCGGAATCAAGAGACGCTCCCCGAAAGGCATCACTGTTGCCCGGCAAGGTGGGTTCTCTGGTGACGATCCTGGCGCAATCCGGGTGTGCCTCGGGCGAAGCAGGACTATGCAGCCAATTCCCGCAATAATTCAGGGTGATTCAGAGTGATTTGCAGCAGACACAGCACGGCCCCTGGTGGTGTAAACCGGCCTTGTTCCCAGTCCCGCAAAGTCGCCACGGGTGTTTTAATCAAATCGGCAAAAGCCTGCTGAGATAGCCCCAATTTGTTACGCGCAGCCCGGACGGACAACTGTTCTGGGGTATAGGCACGCCCGGTAATGCCAGCCTGCATTTCCGACAAGCTTTCGCGCAACCCGGGCAGCACAGTGCCTGCATCTTTCTCAATGGCCTCGACGATGTTGTCGATGTTCACGCTACGTTACCTTCTTGATTTCGTGGGCACCCAGATTGCCACGTTCCGATTTCCGGTAGACCGCGACCAGATAGACGACACCCTGAGCGGACAGATTGAAATAAATCACCCTGACGCCTCCCCGCTTGCCTTGGGAATTAACAGACCAGCGCACTTTCCTGGCACCATTAGCACCAGGAATCACATCTCCGGCCAATGGATTTTTGGCAATCCAGATGATGAACTCAATCCGCTCATCCTCAGACCATAGGCCATCGGCCTGCTTTTGGAATTCCGGGGTTTCGATCACGGTTCTCATTGGATCAATTATGCGGGATTCCCGCAGAGTGTCCAGATACCCACAGAAAACTCAGTATTTGTTTGAAAGCCATTCCTGGAGGGATCGAGAAATCCAGCCACGCCCATCGCGGGCGTGGCATTACAAGAACCTAAACCCGCAAGATGGTACGAGCGGTTTCCGCCTGACTTTGGGTGATTTGCTGCATCATCTGGCGAACCTCGCCCAGGACTTGCTGCATCTTTTCCTGATAGGAGATCAGCTCTTCCCGGCGTCCCCCCGAGGCCGCGCCCGCTGCTTCTTGCTCCTTCATATCGGCCTGGTCTTCCGCCGCTTCGCGATCGGCAAAAGCCTTGCCGGTGCTGCCTAGTCCACTCCCGAGGCTACTCCAACCCTGCCATTTGGCCAGCGTGGTGGCGCTTAACTGGCTGTAGGCCTGGCCGTCTGGATTACCCTGAACGCCTTTCCCGGTGCCTGACGTATTCTGAGGGGCATCCACATCCACGTCCTTCGTCCCGGTGCCTGTTGTCGATGTCTTGGGAGCGGTCTTGCTGAGATCCACCATCTCTATGTCCCCCCCTATATCCCCCCCTTTAGTTCCACCAAGGCCCGTCTTTCCAGTAACTGTGGTGGACGGATCCAATCCCTTGGTTGGGGACGAAGACAAGCCCTTTTGCGCTTGCATTCCGGCTTTCATAGAACCCGCGACACTCACCATACCTGCGGCAATTCCGACAATCCCCATCACCAGGGCACCTGCAAAGGCTGCGGCAGCCGAATCGCGGATCTCCTGAGCCTGGTTCTGGATCGTTCCAACCTGAACCTTAAGTTCGGCCTGGCGTGATTCGCGGGCACTGTCGCGCTGGGTCTGGGCGATCTGGTAGAAAAGCGTCATCACCGCAAAGATGTCGGTGAAGGCACTTGGCCCGAGCCTCGAGAGGGCGTCGAAGGCGCGAATGTCGGCACCCTCCTCCTGGCTGACGGGGGGTGACAGGCTATAGCTATAACTAATGCTGAAAGAGCCGTCGGACTTTTTATCAATATTGGACAGCGTCAAGGCATCGAGAGACGTCAGTTCGGTCAGGCCATTGGCCTTGAGTGTCTTGTTAACATCCGCCAAAACTTGCTGTTGAGCCTGCTCCAGGGTCACACTACCCTGAAAAATCAGGGTATTGCTGATGGGGGTGGTCATGGTGGTCTCCTACACACTAGACTTCTGGATGATGGTGTTCTTGGTTTCAGCGGTACTGGAGAGTACCTGCATGGCAACACTCACGCCATCCTGCATCTCGTCCAGCATCTTCTTGAGGCGCTTGAGATCCTCCTCCAGCATGGCCTGGAGCTTGAGCATTGCGGCCTCGGCATCCTTGGCCTTGGCCCGAGCCTCCTCGGCATCTTTGGTCTTGATGCCGCCGTCAATGGTGGCGGCACCCTGGCCCACCATCGAGAGACCCTGAACCAGCCCGGCCACCACCTTGGCGGCATTGGCGACGGTATTGATGGTGCTACCCGATGCCACGAAATTGCCGAGTTTCACGGCGAGGATGGGGAGTTTGCTGACAACGGATGCCGAGGATGAAGCAATACCAACACCCAGGCTGGCCACGGACAAAGCCACCTGAATCCCCAACATGATCCATCCGAATGTCTTGGCCGCATCTGCGCCATACTTTGACACAACCCATTCCATGCCCCCCGCCTCGGTAAATATCTGCATGCCGAGTCCCACCACTGCGGCGGCAATCAGCAATCCCCCCGCCACCGCGCCCACGCCCGTGGCGATCAGGGCGGCAGCCACGATTACCGCCGCAATCGCCCCAATCCAGCCAAAAACCTTGCCAAAAACCCCAGATTTCTTGGCCTCCGACATCTTTGCGATGGACTCTTCCAGTTGCTTGATACGCTCCTTGTTCTCATCGGTCTTCTTGGTGAGATCGGCGCGGATTTGCTCCTTGGAAGCCGTCGCCTGCAGATCCATGGTCGCGTTGCGCAAGGCAGTGGCGGCCAGAATCATGTCGTCGAGACTCATCAACTTCGGGGGTTCAAGAACCGGTTGGAAGGTTCCCGCGAGCGGAGGGCTTTGGGTGACAACTGGTGTGGTCTGATCCCCACTGGGCCTCTGGCTGTCCAAGGGGATAGTTTCTTCCAGTGGGGTCAGGGTTTGCGTCCCGCCCAGGTTGCGAACATCGCCAATGCCGCCTGTCATGGTCTGGCCTCCGCAGCTACCGGAACCGATCCCAGCACCTCCAGCATGGCCTGGGCACGGGCCTTGACCGTCTGGTGTTCGGGGCGATCTCCCGAGAACATCTCCGCCGCCGTATAGCCACTGTGGGCCGCCTGACGATTACCCATGGCCAGATGGCAATCCGCCGCCTGCATCGGGATCTGGGGGTCGTTGATGTCCAGCAGGGCGGCGAAGGAATAGGCATCCACGGCACCCGTGTAATTCTTTTGCATCTGGCGGGTGGCGGCCAGTCCCAGCCAATGTTTCTTTTCGAAATGATCGAAATAACACAGGAACTGAAAGACCTTGTCGGCCTGTTCCAGGTTGCCGCCATTATAGGCATTGTAGGCGACCGTATAGACGGCCTCCATGTTTTCGCGGGTCAGCCCCTTTAATTCCCGCAAGGTTTTGCCATTATTTAGAAAATTGGTGATGGTTTCAGCCAATTCATCGGCGGTGACATTGGGAATTAGGGGTTCAAAGGACGGGTCTTGGGTTTCGCTCATGTCTGGATAGCTCCTGCAAATCTCTAAAAAAACTAACCGCGCAGGTTGCCAATGATGGTCTGCAACGACTGGGCCAGTTTCGACAGCATATTGGATAGGGAATCGAAAACCTGGTTGTACTTGGTCATGTTGGATTGCAACTGGGTCATGTCGAGCTGCGAGGTGCTGGTCAGGCTGTCAATGGAATTCTTGATATTGGAGACGACGATGCCGATCTCCTCCTTGCTATAGTTATTATCCCCATCGGAATTGGGCGTGGTAACCCCGCGCATATTCAGGAAAGCCTGAACACTCATGCTCTCCACCACGGGCGGATTCGCGCTGGTATTGAGGGCCTGCATGGTGGAACTACCGAGATTCCCGCCTGATTCGCCCATGGCATTGACCGCTGACATGGCAGTGTTCAGCTCCTTGAGGCGTTCGTTGTTGTACTGGGTCTGCTGGATTTGTGTACGAATATTTTTATCCAGAATCTCGGATCGCTCGGACATGACCGAGAACATGAGGGTTGAAAGGCTTTCCTTGGGGGCGGCCATTGCCGCGAATTGGGTGTTGCTGACAGCATCTAAAGTGGGCATGGGACACCTCTGGCGATTGTGATGATTGGGGGGTATTGGGAAGGGGACTAAACAAGCACACGATTGACAGCGGGCCGCACCCGGCTGGCCGACTGCTGGGCTTTCGCGGCCTCTCGTGCGTGGAGTGACTCCTGTTCAATCTCGGCACGAAAATCATCAAGTTCCTTTTGGGCCTGGGCCCTTTCGGCGGGGCTGATTTTGTCACTGTTCAGGTACGCACTGACTTGCGTCGGCGTGATGTCCAGATTCTGATACATCTGCTCGGTTTTTCTGAGTTGCCCATTGGCTTCGGCAACCAGGTTGTCGATCTGTTGGGTCAGCGCCGTGGTGGCGTCGATGGTCGCTTGGATGTCGTCGGACATG
>JBAXSA010000133.1:0-7712 GCA_037130945.1 Pseudomonadota bacterium
CGTATCAGCCCGAATGCCAGTCTTGACGTCGCCATTGAGTTGGGAAGTCCGGAGGCGGTAAAGGGTGCCGTGGAGGCGGGGATGGGGGTCTCGATTGTATCCCGCGCCACCATTCAAAAAGAGCTGAGACTCGGTACCCTGGTGGCGCTGACGTTGAATCCACCGCTCGAGCGGCCTTTCTCGTTTGTGCATCAGAAGCAAAAATTCCGGACGCGCACCATCGAAGAACTCCTCGAATTCGCCCGGGATTATTGCCAGCAACCACTGCGCAGTAACGTCTGACCGTGTTGTCTGTGCCTACCGCCCGCCGGCGGCGTGAGTTATGGCGGCGGTTTGCCAAACTCTCCCCCGGCGACCAGGCCACCGTGACCGCCTTTATTGACTTTCTGGCGAGTCGTGCTGCGCCCCAGCCCGAGACCGCCGCGCCACCGCCACAGGCTCCCAAGAATATCCCGCGTCCTGGCCAGGAAACGGTGGTTGCGGCGATCCGCCGGCTATCGGCCCGTTACCCCATGCTGGAACGAGACGCCCTGCTGGATCGAACCTCGTCGCTGATGACCGGGCATCTCCTGCAAGGGCATCCGGCCCCTGGGGTCATCGACGAAATCGAGGCACTGTTTGCCACCCAATACCAATGCTATCTGGACAGTTTTTCCCAACCCATTTCCCCTCCCCCAGGTGAGCCATGCCCTCCAAGAGCCCCTTAAGACTGATCATCAGCTGGTACAAACAATATTTTTACAACCCCCACATTCTGTCGCTGGCGGTGGTTCTGGTCGGCGGGTTTGTGGTGGTGTTGCTGATGGGCAATATGCTGGCACCGGTGTTGGCCAGCCTGGTCGTGGCCTATCTATTGGAAGGGTTGGTTGGTTCTTGTCAGCGGATCCGTCTTCCACGTCTCGTGGTGGTGTGGGTCGTATTTTCCGGTTTTTTGTTGTTCCTGGCGGGGATGTTGCTGTGGGCGCTGCCGCTCATGTCGCGCCAGTTGAGTCAGCTGCTGCAACAATTACCCGCCATGATCAGCCAGGGCCAGCAGTCGCTCATGCAGCTCCCGCAACGCTATCCTGATCTGATCTCGCCGGATCAGATCCAGAATGTCATCTCCCTCATCCGGAGCGAAATTACCCTCTGGGGTCAGCGGGTTCTTTCCCTGTCGCTGGCTTCCGTCACGGGTCTGATGACCCTGGCCGTGTATCTGTTTTTGACCCCAACACTGGTGCTGTTTTTTCTTAAGGACAAGGATCTTCTCATCGGCTGGCTTTCTCGTCTCCTGCCGGAGCATCGCACCATCACCAATCAGGTGTTGGAGGATGTCAATCGGCAAATTGGCAACTACACCCGTGGCAAATTTCTCGAAATCCTGTTTGTCTGGTCGGCAAGTTTCGTGGCTTTTACGCTGCTGCACCTCAACTATGCCTTGTTGTTGTCCCTGCTGGTGGGCTTGTCGGTGATCATTCCCTTCATTGGCGCGGCGGTGGTGACGGTGCCCGTGGTATTGATCGGCTGGTTTCAGTGGGGCACATCGGCGGATTTCGTCTGGATGCTGGCGACCTATGGGCTGATCCAGCTGGTTGATGGCAATGTGCTGGTGCCCTTGATGTTTTCCGAGGCGGTGAACCTCCACCCAGTGGCCATCATCGTGGCGATTTTGGTCTTTGGCGGGCTTTGGGGGTTTTGGGGCGTCTTCTTCGCCATTCCACTGGCCACCCTGGTTCAAGCGGTGATCACCGCCTGGCCGCAATGGGACGACGCCAATGAGGTCAACCCGGCCCATACCCATGACGAGGCCCGGAGGCTGTGAAATAATCGTCGTCTGTTTTTAGCCACCGCAGGATATTTTAATATGGATGAGAATCGCAAGAAGGCCCTGACCGCAGCCCTGGTTCAGATTGACCGTCAGTTTGGCAAGGGCACGGTGATGCGCATGGGGGATGGGGTTTCGCGAAGCATCGAGGCGATCTCCACGGGCTCGCTTTCCCTGGATATTGCGCTGGGCATTGGCGGGTTTCCCAAGGGGCGGGTTGTCGAAATCTTTGGCCCCGAGTCTTCGGGAAAAACCACCCTGGCCCTGTCCAGCATCGCTCAGGCTCAGAAGGTCGGCGGCACCTGCGCCTTTGTCGATGCCGAACACGCCCTGGATCCGGGCTATGCCGAGAAACTCGGTGTGAATCTTCAGGATCTCCTGATCTCGCAGCCAGACAATGGCGAACAAGCCCTGGAGGTGACCGACATGCTGGTGCGCTCGGGGGCGGTGGACATGGTGGTGATCGACTCGGTGGCGGCCTTGACACCCAAGGCCGAAATCGAGGGCGACATGGGGGATTCGCACGTTGGCTTACACGCCCGGCTGATGTCCCAGGCACTCAGAAAACTCACAGCCAATATCAAGCGCACCAACTGTATTGTGATCTTTATCAACCAGATCCGGATGAAGATTGGGGTGATCTATGGCAGCCCGGAGACCACCACGGGGGGCAACGCACTCAAATTCTATGCCTCGGTGCGGCTCGATATCCGCCGTAAGGGCAGCATCAAAAAAGGCGAGGAGGTCATCGGTTCCGAGACCAAGGTCAAGGTGGTCAAGAACAAGGTGGCACCGCCTTTCCGCGAGGTTCTGTTCGAGATTCTCTACGGGGAGGGCATTTCCCGGTTGGGCGAACTCGTTGACTTGGGGGTGATTGCCAACGCCATCGAAAAATCCGGGGCCTGGTATAGCTACGGTGGACAAAAGCTCGGTCAGGGCCGGGATAATGCTCGCCAGTTTCTGAAGGATAACCCCAAGATAGCCGCCGATGTCGAAGCCAAGGTGCGCGCCTCGTCGTTACCGGTGCGGGTTGTGGATGAGGTGGAGGACAGTGGAGACGAAGCCGGATCACAGTGACGCGCTCGGCAATATCGAGGCCTCCGCGCTTCGCATCCTAACCCTGCGCGACCATTCGGTATTGGAGCTCCGGCGTAAACTGGAAAGCCGTTTCCCCGGCGAAGGGGAAGGCGTGGCAGGGGTTATCGAGCGCCTGATCGCACAGGGCACCCTCGACGATCATCGCTGTGCGATCCTGCTGGCGGAGCAACTCGAACGGCGTGGCCAGGGGCCTCTGCGCATCACCCAAGCCCTGCGGCAGCGCGGCTTGGTTCGTGCTGCCGCCGATCCCGGCGGCGAGGATCCCCTGGCGGCACTGCGCCGGGCCTACACCAAGCGATTTGGCACCACGCCAGTGGTGGATGCCCGTGACCGGGCCAAACGGATGCGTTTTTTAGCCGGTCGAGGGTTTACCCATGAGCAGATCCACCGGTTTTTCCGGGAAGTCGCCGACCCCGAAAAATCCTGTTTCCATTCCTGATTGAGCCTCCTCCATGAAAAGCAGCGCCCACATTCGCCAAGCCTTCCTCGACTACTTTGCCGGAAAAGGCCACACCCTGGTGCCCAGTAGCTCCTTGGTGCCCGCCTCGGATCCTACCCTGCTCTTCACCAACGCCGGGATGGTGCAATTTAAGGACGTGTTTTTGGGCCGGGAACGCCGCGACTATACACGCGCCGTGACCGTCCAGCGCTGCGTGCGTGCCGGCGGCAAACATAACGACCTGGAAAATGTCGGCTATACCGCTCGCCATCACACCTTCTTTGAGATGCTCGGCAATTTTAGTTTTGGCGACTATTTTAAGCGGGACGCGATCCATTTTGCCTGGGAGTTTTTGACCCAAGTACTCGGACTGCCCCCATCCCGCTTGTGGGTGACAGTTTTTAACGACGACGACGAGGCCACCCGGATCTGGCTCGACGAAGTGGGCGTGAGTCCGTCCAGCTTTTCGCGCTGCGGCGAAAAGGACAACTTCTGGGCGATGGGAGAGACGGGTCCTTGTGGCCCCTGCTCCGAGATTTATTACGATCATGGGCCGGATATCCCGGGCGGCCCGCCGGGGTCGCTCGACGCCGAGGCGGATCGTTATGTCGAGATCTGGAATCTGGTGTTCATGCAATACGACCGGGACGCCAAAGGCCGACTTCACCCCCTGCCCAAGCCTTCGGTGGATACCGGCATGGGGCTCGAACGCCTCGCTGCGGTGCTTCAGGGGGTTCATAGCAACTATGAAATCGACCTTTTCCAACATCTGATCCAGGCCTCGGCCCGGATCATGGGCGTGGCGGATCTCTCCCACAAGGGACTGCGGGTCATTGCCGATCACATCCGGTCGGCGGCCTTTCTGATCGCCGATGGCGTGTTGCCGAGTAACGAGGGCCGCGGTTATGTGCTGCGCCGCATCATTCGCCGGGCGGTTCGTCATGGCTATCAGCTAGGTCTCCAGGAACCCTTCTTCCATGAATTGGCCGGGCCACTCGCCATCGAGATGGGCGATGCCCATCCGGTGTTAATCCAGACCCAAGCCACCGTGGAGCGTGTCCTGAAGCTCGAGGAAGGGCGATTCGCCGAGACCTTGAGCCACGGCATGGGGTTGCTGGAGCAGGCCATCCGAGATCTTCCCGAGTGTGGCATCATCCCCGGGGAGGTGTTATTCAAACTCTATGATACCTATGGTTTTCCCATTGACCTGACGGCCGACGTGGCCCGTGAGCGAGGTTTGGAGGTTGATCTGGCGGCCTTTGACGTTGAAATGAACCAACAGCGCGAGCGCGCCCGGGCCGCGAGTCAATTCGGGGTGGATCACGGCTTGGTACTCTCTCTGGATCGGGAAACCCGGTTTACCGGCTATGAACGCCTCGTCGAGCCGGATTTACTGATCATGGGCCTCTACCGCGAAGGACAATCGGTTGATCGCCTAGAGGCCGGCGAAGAAGGTTGTGTGGTGTTGAATCGGACACCCTTCTATGCCGAATCCGGCGGTCAGGTCGGGGACTGTGGCTGGCTGAGATCGGCCCGGGGTACTTTTGAGGTGTTAGATACCCGCAAGCAGGGCGCGGGGGTGATCTTGCACAGGGGGGTCGCCCACGGCGAGTGGGTGGTAGGTAATACGGTCTCGGCCGAGGTCGATGTTGGGTTACGCCAAGCCACCGCCCTTAACCATTCCGCCACCCATCTGTTGCATGCCGCCCTGCGGCAACTCTTGGGATCCCATGTCCTGCAGAAAGGCTCTCAAGTCGCACCGAATCGCCTGCGGTTCGATTTCGCTCACTTTGAGCCTTTGAGTTCCGAACAATTACTGGCCGTGGAACGGCTGGTGAACCAGAAGATCCGGGACAATAGCCCAGTTGAAACGCGCATCATGTCCCTTGAAGAGGCCAAGGCCAGCGGGGCGTTGGCGCTCTTTGGCGAGAAATACGGTGACCGGGTGCGGGTACTGCGTATGGGAGACTTTTCCACGGAGCTATGCGGGGGCACCCATGTGCGGGCCCTGGGAGATATTGGCTGCTTCAAAATGGTCATGGAAAGCGGCGTGGCGGCCGGTGTGCGGCGCATCGAGGCCATGACCGGGGAAGGCGCAATGCACTGGGTTGAAGAGGGCGAGGCGGTTTTACGGCTGATCGGCGAGCGACTACGGGGCGGACGCAACGACCTGGGTACCAAGGTCACGCAACTGCTGGAGCATAACCGCCAGCTTGAGCGGGCGCTGGATCAACTCAAGAGCCAACTGGCCCAAAGCGCGGGTGCCGATTTGGCCTCTCGGGCGGTGCCGGTGGCGGGTGTCCATGTGCTGGCGGCCCAACTGCCCAATGCCGATACCAAAATATTGCGGGAAACCCTGGATCGTTTACGCGATCAACTGGGTTCGGCGGTGATTCTCCTGGCCACCACCGCAGACGGCAAGGTCAGCCTGGTGGTGGGGGCAACCCAGGATGTCAGCGGGCGGTGCCCGGCGGGGGAGCTGGCACGGCTGGCCGCCGAGAAGGTCGGCGGCAAGGGGGGGGGGCGCCCGGAAATGGCCCAGGCGGGTGGTTCTCGTGTGGAGGGACTGGCCGAGGCACTGGCCCTCGTCCTACCCTGGGTGCGGGAGCGGATTGGGGGTTCTTAGGCGGTTCTAGGCCAGCACGCTGATCAGGTCGGCGGTCGACAAGATCCGTTGCAATTCCGCGTTTTCCATCGATTCTTCCGCCTCATCCTCCACAGCCTCGCGCAAGATCAACTCGATGTGATCTGGCCAGATCCGCACCTGATACCCTTCCGACCAGGGCAACCAACGCTGTACGCTGGCCCGGTGTTCATCCCCCTGGGAACTGGTGAAAAGCGCGACAAAGTAGGGCTTGTGGCAACCTGTAAAATGCCGGCAGCGCAACCGGGGATCGGTGAGTTCCTGCACGGCCGCTGGTAGACCGCCCCGGGCGTTGAGTTCGGCCTGAGGACACAACACCATGTAGAAACTGTCCGGCAAGAGGGCTCCCTGATCCCGGCGCCAACGCGCCAAAACCGCCGGGACGAAGCCAGGGATACGGGCCGCGCTCCAACTTTCCACATGCTGTGGTATGTCACGGATTTTCACCAGGTGGGGCCATTCCTCGATCATGGGATGTTCTCCAGCGAAAAGGGCGATTTCTCCCTGCGCCAAAACCAGGGGACGGGGACTTGTCTCAAACAGGATGACCGGTTCGAGAGCCAAGCCCCCGCAGCACAACGGCTAGAAGTTTTTGGCCAGCGACAGGATCAGGCGGCCATCCGTCCAGTTGGTTTTATGCGCGACGCCGGTGGTATCCATGTAATCCAGGTTGATATCGAAGGTGCCAATGCTTTTTTTGATGCCCAAGGCCCAATCGCCATAATCGTCCAGGAATTTGCGGTCAAAATCCGACACGCCATAATGGCCGTGGATATCAAAGTTCATGGGGAGCGGCACGGCGGCTTCCAGGAGATAGTACCAAGCCGCCCCGGTTTTACCAAAATACTCGGGCGAATAATTGAGGCTGCCCGCCAGCTTGACCACACCCAAGTCGTAGCCCAGCTTGCCTCCCACTTCCATGAAGTCGTAGTGGAGATCATGGGTCGCGCCGGGATAGAAATACCCAACCACCCAGAGATCGTAGGAGAGTTTGTCGATCGTTTGAGTGTAGCCGGCCTTCAGATCCAGCTCCAGGTTGGCCTCGTTACCATCCTGGAAGTTGACGTTGGAACCCCAGACCCCTGCGTATAATCCACTGGAATGCGTATAGGTGAGACCGGCCTGGACTGCCGGGTTTCGGTCGGTTTGGGACACACCCCGGAATTTATAGTCAGAGACTAGGGCCGCGCTTCCCGTCAACGGCAAGGGGGCTTCTTCCGCCCAAACAGCGCTAAAATGACCGAAACTCCACAGAAGGCTCAGGGATACGAGGTTGCGTTTCATAAGCATATCAGGCTCCTAATAATTGGGGAAAAATGGCAGTTTTATTTGCCTTGCAGAGTCCGGGCCAATCGCCTTGATTCCTGATCTAGCAAGGCGTCCAGGGTGTTTTTAAGTATTTTCCAAACCTTTCCGGGGGCGCTTTCTGGACAACAAGGGTGCATGGCAACGCCCTTATGCCCAGGCTTGGTGCGTCCATTGAACGACCGACATGGGAATCTTCCCCATCGACAAGGTCAAGATAACCTAGCAGCAGGGTCTCGGTCACAAAACAGGCTGGATATTATGTCATTGTCAAAGCAGTTGTTGTTATTAATATCGGTGATGTTTGTGCTGATTTTCATCGGTAATTTTGCCGCCAGCGTCAATAAAATTCGTGATTAACGTCTGCTATTCCTTAATAATCAATAACATATGATATATGCCATAATATTAGTAAGTGTTTA
>JBAXSA010000134.1:0-7698 GCA_037130945.1 Pseudomonadota bacterium
CGCTCCCATTCCCGGGCCTGGGATTGGTAGTAGTCCTCCAGGAAGGCAAAACTCACGGCCAGGGGGCCCGCTTCGCCAAAAGGCCGCAGCCGGGTATCGACCCGGAACACAAAACCCTCGGCAGTTTGGGCACCCAGGACTTGAATCAGGCGCTGGCAGAGGCGAATGAAGAATTGTTCGTTGGACAACCGCCGTGATCCGTCAGTCCAGCCACCGTCGGGATAGGCGAAGATCAGATCGACATCGGACGAAAGGTTTAACTCCCGCGCCCCCAGCTTGCCCATGCCCAGCACCACCAACTGCTGCGGCTCCCCCGCTGCGTTCCGGGGGCTTCCGAGATCCTTCGTCTGCCAAGCCATGAGCCGGGTGAGCGCCTGAAGGATGCAGACATCGGCCAGTTCCGAAAGATCCTCCAGAGTTTCCGCCAGGGACGCCCAGCCTGCTAGATCTCGCCAGATGATCCGCACCATCTCGCGACGGCGAAAGCAGCGCAACGCGCACCCCAGGGCCGTTTCATCCCGCACAGTGGCCAAGTGAATTTCGGACTGACGGGTGAGTTCACCCAGCTCATAAGGCCGGTAAAGATCACCCTCATCGTGCAGCGCCCGCAGCAGCGAGGGGTCTCGCAAACAGCTCTGAGCCGCATAATCGCTGCCTTCAAAGACACGACGGAGCGCCTCCAACTGGCTAACATCGAAAAGCAGGGGGGCCTCGGCGGTGGCCTTCAGGAAAGATCGCCAGAGGGTATCGATCCGCGCATCGAGGGCTTCGGCCAGGGATTGATCTGTACTCATGCGGAATCTCCAGAAAATCCCGTAAGGTAGGGGTTGCAAAAAACGGCTGTCATGAGGTCATGGGTAAATTCGTTGCCTAGCGGTATGAGCCGTTCTACAATGTCCAGCTCATTTGGATAGGAGGCATTCTATGCGTAAACCTTTAGTGGCCGGTAACTGGAAGATGAACGGATCCCGTTCCTCCATCCCCTCATTGCTCGCCGGCATCCAGGCGGGTCTTCAAGGGGTCGCCGCGACGGTTGTGGTATGCCCGCCTTTCCCTTATTTGGCCCAGACCGAAGAGACGCTCAAGGGGTCAGTCCTGGCCTGGGGCGCGCAGAATCTCTCCGCCGAGGCACCGGGGGCCTTTACCGGCGAAGTCACTGCCGGCATGTTGCGGGATTTTGGCTGCACCTATGTCATTGTCGGCCATTCCGAGCGCCGCGCCCTGTATGGCGAGGACGATGCCCTGGTGGCCAGAAAATTCGAGGTGGCCCTGGCGGCCTCGTTGATTCCGATTTTATGCGTGGGTGAAACCCTGGCGGAACGTGAAGGCGGGATCACCGAGCGGGTCGTGGGGCGACAACTTGATGCTGTAATAGCGCTTATGGAAGTTTCTCGTATGACATTCGGCCTGATTGCCTACGAGCCCGTGTGGGCCATTGGCACCGGCAGAACCGCCAGCCCCGCGCAGGCACAGGAGGTTCACGCCTTCATCCGCCAACGCCTGGCGTCACATGACCCTAAGGCAGCCGCCGGTCTGCGCATCCTGTATGGCGGCAGTGTCAAGGGCGATAATGCTGCGGAACTTTTCTCGCAACCGGATATCGATGGGGGTCTGATCGGCGGTGCCTCCCTCAAGGCCGATGAGTTCTTGCGCATCTGCGCCGCCGCCCCTGTCCCTGCCCAATAGACTGCTGATCCACTCGGCTACGAACTCATGCAAACGATCTTGACGGTTATCCATCTGTTTATCTCCCTGGGTCTTATCGCCCTGATTCTAGTGCAGCACGGACGTGGCGCGGATGCTGGCGCAGCATTTGGCAGTGGTGCTTCGGCCACTGTGTTTGGTGCCCGGGGTGCCTCCAACTTTCTGTCCCGCACCACAGCGATTCTGGCAGCCGCATTTTTCATCACCAGCATGTCGCTCGCCTATTTTTCGAGCCAAGCCGGCAAGGCACCGGGCCTGATGGATCAAGCGACTATCCCCGCAAAGGCCAATCCTTCACCGGTGGGGGAAGTCCCCACGGTTCCCGGAGAATCGGTCACCTTGGTACCGCCTAAGTCGACGCTACTGGAATCCCCGGTGCTGCCACTGGTCTCACCGGAAAAGTCCGCCACGATACCCGTGATTGAGGTGCCCGCTGCCGCATCAGAGTCTATTCCGTCTGCCATGGTTGATCCGCCCAAGGCAGTCGAAGAAAGCGCCAGAGTGACGCCAGAGCCGCCTTCAATACCGGCCACGGTTACTCCCGCGACACCTGTGCAGCAGCCTGCCCCTGCCCAATAGTGATGGTGGTGGGATCAAAGATTCGCTATATTGTTTTCTACGCCGACGTGGTGGAATTGGTAGACACGCTATCTTGAGGGGGTAGTGGCGTAAGCTGTGTCGGTTCGAGTCCGACCGTCGGCACCAACGATGCTTCCGAAGTAATCCGAAGAAGTCCGAAAACTCGCACCGTTCTAGGCGTTGCGGGTTTTTTATTGCCCGATGGCGTCCAATACATCCGATAGCATCCGATTCGGAATGCTGGTAGACGATCTACCAACAATCGGATTTACCAGCATATCCAAACCCAGCAACTAAAGTGAACCCCTAAGTCAAGACAAAAATGCTGTAAGTTTAAGCTGCACTCGGCTTTCACTACAGATGGACGGCGCTGCCCCGATGTGACTTTGGCCTTGGTTATTACGGCCGATTTGCTTCTACGGGGTAGGAACCCGGATGCAATCTCTAGCGACGAAAATCGGCCAATATTTTCGGAATTTGGGGAATCAAAACTCCCAAAAAGAACGGGATGGCTGCGAGTCGGGTGTCACCACTTCGCGCCAGGGCCGGCCACCAATGAGAAGATCCTTGACCACGGCGGCACCTGGGGTTGGGGTCACCGATACCAGAATCTCGGCCTTTTTATCGCGCACAGCCTGTTCCAGGGGGCTCGCATACTCTTGCGGAATGTAGAAGCGTTCAAGGCCGGCCTGAAAACGGCCCGCTTGACAATGACCGGGAATCGCCAGGGAGCAGCGGGATGCGACGGGGGTGCCATACTCGAAATGGCGGGGTACCAGACAGATATGGGCCGGCACCTGCCGGGACACATCACTTTGGGTGGCCGCCGGGCCAGAACCACAGACCGGTACGCCATAGTCAATACGGTAGATCAGATAGTGCCCAGACAAGAGGTCACGAGGATCGTAACCGGAAATGGACAGACGTACCGCCGTGCCCCACTCGCGGGTCAGTTGTTTGCTAGCCACCAGGCCCGCAAGGATTGCCAGGGGCAGTAGCAGGGAAAATAAAACTCGCAGACGATAATGACTCATGACGCCAGGGTCTCCAGCCAGGTTTGCAGCGGTTGGCGGACACGCATCCAGAGCCAGATCAGCCCCAGAATCAGCAGTCCGGACAGTATCAGCCCAATGCCGGTCAGGGCCAGACCGCCAAATGCCATCAGAAACAGCATGAGAAAACGCCCGCCCAACAGCAAAATCAGCAGGTTGGAAAGCCGCGGGTGCCGTGTTAGCCCAAAATGAATGGCCGCAGCACCAAAGATGGCGACGACAAAGACGGCGGAGACCCAGTGATGAACCCGCCCGATGAAACAAATCGGGATCATGGCTAGATAAAGAACCAAGAGGGTACCCATCAGCATCTTGCGGGCAATCGACCATCGCGGACGACTGGCAATGCCAATCATCGCCATCAGGCCCAGGCCCAGCCCCGGCAGGTAAACCCCAATATCCTGGGAGGCATGCAGGTTCAACACCCGGGAAAAATCGGCGATGCTCACGATAGACAGACCGCCTAACCAGATCCAGGTCTCGAAGGATGCCGTAAAGGCCTCCGCCGCCGGCAGGCGCTGGAGCGCCAGGGCTGCCACCGCGCTCAACAGGGGCAGGGCGAAGAGCGTACTCTGCCAGCGTTCGGGGTGAATCCAGAAAATGTCGATCCAGGGCGAGACCGCAAACCAGAAAGACAGGGCGGCCAGCACCGCAGTGGTCCAGAGCATCGGCATGAACCGCCGCTGGGAGAGGGACACCATCGGCAACGTGATGGTGGCCCAGAAGATCGTGGCCTGATCCCAACGGCCATTGGCGTGGTAAATCTGACCGATGAGGCCAATCGAAGCCAGACAACCGAGGACGAAAAGACTCAACAGCAATTCACGGCTCAGGGCGTCAAGCTGTTCAGCCTGTCGCCAAAAACCGCTAGCAAGCCCGGCCAAAATCAGAAAATCCAGAGCCAGCTTGGCCTCATCGGGAATCTGGTGCCAATTGGCACCGATGAGGGAGATGACCCCGATCCCGATCACTCCGCTACCCAGGGCCAGAAAGCTGAATAGCAACCAGTTCCCCAGGGGACGAGCGGCTTCAAAGGTTGCGATGCTGTCGGCCTGTGGTGCCGAAATCAGCCCGGCGGCAACCCAGTCGCGCAAGCGGGAGGAGAGATAGGCCATCAGTTCGTGCGCTCCAAGTGTGTGATGTTGGGATGGACTCGGCTTCAGGCTATCAGGAAAGTGCCTTTATCCAGGCAGCATTTCTTGAATTTCTTGCCGCTGCCGCAGGGGCAGGGCTCGTTCCGCCCGACATTCTTTGACAATAACGGGGCAGGCGGTAACAGATCCGTGTCGTCCTCGTCCTCCTCATCATCATCATCATCATCATCCGGCCAAAACCCCCACCCTCCTGATCTGGGTTCAGACGGCAACTCCGTGCGCAAACCCATGTAGTATTCGGCCTCTTCCACCTCACCCATCAAACCGGGATCTACTCTATCAGCCGCATAGGCTCGGCGAATGAGGGGCATGGTTTCTTTTGCCTTAATTTCACAAAGGGCGTTGGCCAGGGAGGCGTTGACCTCGGGATCCGAATGAGCGTATTGCTCCAGTTGCGTCACCAATTTATCAATGCAAGTCTGGCGCAAGCCTGGCTGAGCGGTGGCGATTTCCTCGAAGCACTGGATACAGACGTATTGCCGTTCTTCACAATCCTGGTGAGTCAGATAATACCTTTCCAGTTGATCCAGGGTTGACGGGTCGGCTAGTTTTCCAAAGAGCTTTGCGACCTCCTCCAACAACCACTCCGAGTTGCCTGTGTCAATGTCGTCTGCCATTGGAAATAACGCCACCATGAGAGGCTCTAGGGCCCTGGTGGCTTTTAAATAGAGAAGTGCCTGGCAGGCGTGTTGGGGCGCATAAACCTCGGCGCTCTCGGGCTCTGCCCATAGCAGATCCTCGTCTGTTGCCATGCGGATCAGTTCCGGGATGTGTTCCGGGCCAATGCCTAACTGGACATAGCGTTCCATGACATCTTCGACTTCTTCATCCCCATATTGAATGAGCGGTTGCAAGGCGGTGCTGTATTTGTTCATCAAAAGCCCTCTGGTTGAAACTTAGATCGGGGTGTTATGACCTGAAATGCGGTTTTGCCAGTCCGATGATAGTCCGGTGGAACAACAAAAATTGTAACCCTGTAGCAGCGATTCAGAGTACGTCGGCAAATTCCAGTGACCAGAAGTGTAAACTGGAAAATGAAGGATGCCCAGAATTCTAGTCATCGATGATACGCCGGAGAATCTGGATACATTGGGTGCGGTACTGACCAACGAATTCAGGCTACGAGTTGCCACTTCATCGCCGATGAGTTGCGGCACGGATCCCGCTACAGCCACCGCACCAGCCCAGCCAGGGGGGGCCGGGACGCCAAGGGCGATCCAGCCAGGAATCCGCAGCAATGCTGGGGGATCCCAGTCGCTCAAAACCGCACCTTCCAAACCCGTCAAGCCCTCGCCCGTTGCCTTGAGATAGGCTTCCTTGACGGCCCAGAAGCGAAAAAAGGCCGTGCGCCGGGAAGATTCGTCCAGGGTACTCAGATAATCGGCCTCGGAGGCGTGGAAAAAACGCCGGGCGAGCGCCAACACCTCCAACGGTCGTTCCTGTTCGAGATCGACCCCTACAGCCCGATCCCAAGCCAGGACGATCCACACTCGATCTCCGGCATGACTAATATTAAACTGGAGTGGGGAGTCCGGTACAAAGGGCTTGCCCCGATCCCGCAGGGCAATCTCGACCGCTGCGGGGGGAATGCCCAGATAGCCGCCCAGCACCACCCGCAAGCCACTGCGCGCCAGCCGGAAGCGGCGGGCTGATGCGGCGTGGCGTATGCCCTGGAGCCGCTGGTTTTCGGCTGCCGACAAACACTCCAACGTCACGAGATCCCCAAGATCCGTGAGATCTCCCTGCCAAAGATGAACCTCATCCAAAGCCGGCCTTGCCAAAAAGGGTAGAGAGGCGATTCCGGTCATTTCCCAGGCGTTTTTATAAGCTTGGGTTCCAATAACCCAAACCGAACCTCCCCGGCGATTTGCTGGCGCCGCCAGGCTAAACCAGGTGGCAGGGACAGCGGCGGGTGAGTCGCAGCTTCCTCAACAAATACCCAGGTCTCCGGCGTCAACCAGCCCCGGATCAGCCATTCCAGCACAGGTGCCAGCAATCCCGCCGCGAACGGCGGGTCGAGAAATACCAGTTCGAAGGGTTCCGGGGAGCCGCCAAGCCACGCCAGGGCATCGCCTTGGATCACCTCAACCGTTGTCAAGCCAAAACTCTGGCATTGCTGCCGTAGCTGCCGGGCCACCTCCGCCGAGCCATCCAGACACACCACCCGCGCCGCCCCCCGGGAAGCCGCCTCAAAACCCAGGGCACCACTCCCCGCGAAGAGATCCAGACAGCGCGCCCCGGTGATGACCGGTTGTAACCAATTGAACAGGGTTTCCCGCACCCGATCCGGGGTGGGCCGAAGGCCGGGCAGGCCGGGCACCACGAGGCGCCGACCCCGGAGTGTCCCGCCAATAATCCGTACCCGCCCGGCGGGTGGTTTCATTTTGAACCGGCGGCGGTCTCTGGGGGCTCGGAAGATCCCACCCGCACTCGCAGCATCCGCTCCGGATTCAGACAACGCTGAAAGGTCTCGCGAATCTGTTCGGCACTGACCGCCTCGATGCGCGCCACATAATGATCGAGATAATCCGGCGGTAGCCCATAAAAACCGATCACGGCCATGTTCTCGATCATCTTGCCATTGCTGGCGATTTGCAGGGGAAAGCCGCCACTTAGGTTGCGCTTGGCGGCGGTGAGTTCGTCGGGAGTGGGCCCTTGGTCGCGGAATCGGCGCAAGGTGTCCAGGGCCACCGCCTCGGCCTGATCGCCCTGGTCAAGCCGGGTTTGCAGGCCGATCATGAAGGGCCCCCGTTGCCGCATCGGCACGAAGCTACTGCTCACGCTGTAGGACAATCCCCGTTTTTCCCGTACCTCTGTCGCCAGCAGCGAGACCAAACCACCACCGCCCAAAATATGGTTGCCCACCATCAGCGAAAAATAGTCCTCGTCGCTCCGACGCAAACTCGGCTGCCCGACGTAGAGGTGGGCCTGACTGGAGGCAAAGGGAATCGTCTTCACCACAGGCCCGGCCAGATCCTGAACCGCAGGCAGCCCGGGTGCGGCCTCGCCCACGGGTAGTCCCGCCAGAACCCGCGTCACCACCCGTTCGGCCTGTGGCTGATCGAGGGCTCCCACGATGGCTACCACCGCATTCCGGGCCGTGTAATAGCGGCTGTAAAAGGCCAGGATGTCCTCGCGTTGGATCTGCGGGAGACTCTCCGGGTTGCCTTCTGGCGGGGTACTGTAGGGGTGGTCACCATAGAGGTGCT
>JBAXSA010000135.1:0-7667 GCA_037130945.1 Pseudomonadota bacterium
TTTTAGCAAATATTTGTATATTATGAATTTTATATAAAAACCTACACTTGTAAGGTTCACCCCGCCTGGGCTTGCCACTCGGCATGGTAGGAGGAACGCACTAGCGGGGCCGAGGCGACGCCCCTAAAACCCAAGGCGCGGGCAACATCGCCGAGTGCCGTGAATTCCTCGGGTGGCACATAACGCGCCACCGGGTAGTGGGCCGTGCTGGGGGCAAGATACTGGCCCAACGTCAGGCGCTGACAATCCTGGACCCTCAGATCCCTCAACACCGCCCGGATCTCTTCCAGGGTCTCGCCAAGACCCAGCATCAGGCCGGATTTAGTAGGAATATCCGGGTGAAGTGTCCTAAAGCGTTTCAGCAACGCGAGCGAGTGATGATAGTCGGCACCGGGACGGACAGACGGGTACAGCCGTGGCACGGTTTCCAGGTTGTGGTTAAACACATCCGGCGGGGCTTGTGACAGGGCCTCCAGGGCGGTATCCAGGCGACCGCGAAAGTCCGGGGTGAGAATCTCCTCGACAAGATCCGGCGTCTCCCGGCGCAGCGCCGCGACACAGGCCGCGAAATGGCTAGCGCCGCCATCGCGCAGGTCATCGCGATCCACCGAGGTCACCACCACATAGTGCAATCCCAGGGCCGCGACCGCCGAGGCCAGTTGGACGGGTTCCTCGGGGTCGGGCGCGCCCGGCCGGCCGTGGGCCACGTCGCAAAATGGGCAACGCCGGGTGCAGAGATCGCCGAGGATCAGGAAGGTCGCAGTACCCTGGCTAAAACATTCGCTGAGGTTGGGACAGAGCGCCTCCTCGCACACCGAACGCAGACCGTGTTCACGCAAGGTGCGCCGCACAGCCAGCAGGCGAGCCGTCTGGGCGGCCTTGACACGAATCCAGGGGGGTTTTGGGAGCCTCCCAGTGGGCTGCGGGGCAACAATCTGCACGGAAATCCCCCGGAGCTTCTCCAAACCGCGCTGGTGGCCTTCCGGATGGGTGCGAGAGGGTGCCAGGCAGCGATCCTCGACCAGCTGATGGCCGGCCATGAGATCCTCATTACTCTCGGGGGAGGTCAAAGGGCTTCCTCAAACCGGGGCAGATCCCTGTTCGTATTCTTCATCAAAAATCCTCTGGTTGAAACCCCGCCCTTCAGGGCGGCAGTGTTAGGGCCGGTCTGATAGTGCGCTACTGGTAACGCTAGCTCGTCTCAGCATGTTGTAAAATATTTTTATTTTCAATATTTAAGATATACTGGTGGATTGACTAGCATTACCAATAGCGCACTATCGAGGATTTTTGATGATAGAAATCTTGGAACGCCAAAGCGGACAGGTGCTACTCAGCCTTGACGCCCATAGTCTGGAAAGGATGGATTTGCGCGATTGCAGCCTGCGAGGTGCCGATTTGCATGGTGCCAATCTGAAAAATGCCCAGTTGGATTCTTGCAATTTGGTGGAGGCCGACTTGAGTGGCGCCGATATGAGCGGATGTGTGTGTCATGGCACTCATCTTAATCACGCCAATCTGGAAGGGGCAAATCTGACAGCAACCCGCTTTGGATCGGACTCGCAAAAGACCGGTACCATGCTCACAGGTGCCAACCTGCGCAACGCCATCCTCGTCCGGGCGGATCTGCGGCATGTGGATCTGCGCCAGGTCAATTTGACCGGCGCGGATATGAGCATGGCCGATGCCCGCGACGCCAACTTTCAGGGTAGCTGTTTACGCGGTATCCGGGCGAATCATGCGCTGTTTATCAAGGCCAATTTGCAGGATTGCAACTTGTCCGAGGCGGATTTGCGCAGCGCCCACCTCAACGACGCCAACTTGATCAAGGCCATACTGAACGCCGCCAATCTTGAATCGCCGCCATCGGGTTTGACGGTTCTCAACCTGGCCAACCTGGATGGCGCGAGCCTGCGAGGTGCCCGAATGAGTGGCGTCCAGGCGCAAGACGTGAATTTCCGGCATGCTGATCTCACCGATGTCGATTTTACAGGGGCCGTACTGGGTGGATCCATCCTGCGAAGCGCCAATGTCAACAACGCAAACTTCAAAGGCGTGGAACTCTCGACCGTGACCATGGATTTTTCCAATTTCTCTAAGGCACTCAACGCCGATATTCCCCCTTTCAAGACAAACCTGCGTTGATCGCAGGCTCGGATCACAGGAAACGGGGCAATAACTCGGCAAAAGAGGCGATGGACGGGAACTCCGCCTGAATTCTCTCCGGCCCCTGGCTATCCGGGTGTCGCACCGCCAAGAGCCAGGCAATCCCGTAAGCCCTGGCAGCCCGCAACACCGCCAGACTGTCATCCACCAGGAGGGTGCGCGCTGGATCAAAAGGTTCGACGCCCTGCACCCGTTCCCAGAAACCCGGCGATTCCTTGGCCAATCCCAGGTCGTGGGCACAGAGAATGGCCTCCAGATAGCCGGCCAGCGGGGTGCGCTGGAGTTTTAGCGCCAGGGATTTTTGATGGGCGTTGGTGACCAAAACCCGGCGTTTTCCCCAGGCGGCCAGGACATCCAGAAAGTCCGTTACAGCGGGATGCATCCGGATGAGGTGATCCACCTCTTCCTTGAGCAAACGAATATCGAGCCCGAGTTCCTGGCTCCAATGATCCACGCAATACCACTCAAGCGTCCCTTCGCGACTGGCATAGCGGGCCAAAACCCGCTGCCGGGCGATCTCGATGTCCAGCCCCTGGGTTTTGGCGAAGCACTGGGGGACATGTTCCAGCCAAAAATAATTGTCGAAGTGGAGGTCGAGCAGGGTGCCGTCCATATCCAGGAAAACCCGGTCGATGGCTCGCCAATCAAGATTTGACGAGGTGCCGCCAGACTCTGACAACCCATTCATCGGTGGTGCTTTCATATTAGGGGGGGGTATCTCATGGCCGAAGAATAGGGGATTAGCGTTTGCGGGGATTGGCAGGGTTTTTTTTTTGCAGGGGCGGAACCGTCGAAAGCCAGCCTCGTACCCGACCCACCAAGAGTGTTGTCATTTGCTCGAAGAAGTGGTTGGCTTCCGGCAGTGTGGCTTGATGGTAGTGGGTATTACCGGCTTCCTGAGCCGCAATTTTGCGATCTCGGGCGGAGGCGAGAACCTCCGGCAGGTCACGGGTGCCATAGAGGTCGAGTATCGGCAGCTGAATCTTGCGCAGCCCTGCCAAAACGACATCGGTGGCCGGCGGGGTGTCCTGACGATCCGTCACAAGACCCAGGGCGGCCAGTCCTCTCACCTCTTCCGGGGGGTTGGCGGCGAGATAGGCAAGCCCCATGCGTGCCCCCAGATCATGCCCCATCAGTAGGATATGCGAGATGTCGCGCTGCTTCAAAAATGCCACGGCCATGTCGATACGGGGGATGGCCTCGGGTATCAAGGCGAGGTAGTCACTGAGCGGAGCCTCGCTGTCGGCCAGTGGCAACTGGATAGCCAGGGTATCCCAGCCGTGTTCGGCCAGGTGGATGCGTAGCGGGCGAATCACCCGGCCCTCGTCGGGATGGCTGTCCAGACCGTGGAGCAGCACCACTCCGCCCCGCAGACGCGATTTAGGCACTGTGGCCGGCACGAAAAGGCCCAGGAAATTGCTGCCCTGCGCCGACAGGGTCAGCACCTCTCCCGTGACATGCCGCTCTTCCAGCCGTTCACGCACACGCTGTTCCCGGCTGAGGTCGGCACCCAATAGGGGGAGCGTCAAACATCCGCTGACGGTCAGGATCGCCATGCACCTCCAGCCATGCGCTGAAATCCCGAGAACGGATGGCGGGATAAAACGGCTGAAAAAACCGGATTTCAAGTCAGTAGCCTTATGAACCATGCACAATATAGGGCTGGAATGGGTATAATGCCCTTTCAGACAGGGGGAGGCCCGCTATTTTGGCGGGAGCGGCACAGGGGGGTGCGCTCAGTCTGCGAAAGTGGCGGAACGGTAGACGCGCTGGATTTAGGTTCCAGTGGGGTGACCCGTGAGAGTTCGAATCTCTCCTTTCGCACCAAATCCGGTCGTGCCCCATGCAGAAAAACCGGGCACGGTTCCTCCTGTCAACTATTTTCCAACCAGAGATCTTAGAGGTACAACCCATGCAGGTGTCAGTCGAGTCAGGTGAGGGATTGCATCGGCGAATTCATGTGGAACTGCCTAGTGCCGAGGTGGAACGCGAGATCGAGGCAAAACTCAAAGAGCTGGCACGCACCGTCCGGATCCATGGATTCCGGCCTGGCAAGGTGCCGATTCAGATCGTTCGCCAGCGCTTTCTCGGCGAGGTCAGGGATGAGGTGCTGAACGAAAAGGTGAAGACTAGCTGGGCCGAAGCCGTCAAACAGGTGGGCCTGGTGCTGGCCAGTGCACCGGAAATCGAATCCCAGGTTGATTTCGAGACGGCCCGGTATGGGTACATCGCACGGGTCGAGGTGATACCGGAGATTACGCTGGCGGATTTCTCCGATGCGATCATCGAACGCCCCCTGGTGACCACGACCGAGGCCGATTATGCCAACATGATCCAAAAGATCCAGCAGCAGTTCTCGACCTGGCAGGTCGTGGCAAGGCCCGCCACCACCAACGACCAGGTTCGCATGACGCTGTCCGCCAGGATAGAGGGTGACGAGCAAAATTCTCACCCTCCGCGAGAGATCTTGGCCATCATCGGCGCGGACGGCATGATCGAGGGTTTTGAGGCGGGATTGAGGGATTTGTCCGCTGGCGAGTCTCGCACCCTGGATTTACCTATTCCCGGCAACCATCCAGTGGCGTCCCTGCGCGGTCGAACCATTTACTACGACATTCAGGTGATGGATGTTTCCGAACGTGTCTTGCCGGCGGTCGATGCCGCTTTTGCCAAGCGTTTTGGTGTCGAGGATGGTGACGTGGCGCGTCTCGAACAGGAGGTACGGGCCAACACGGCACGGGAATTGGCGCAACGTGTCCGAAACAAGGTTCATAATCAGGTCATGGAGGTTCTTCTCAAATATCACCCCTTCAACGTGCCAATCAGCCTGATTCGGGGTGAGATCCATAAGCTGCGTGAGCAGTTTCAGCAAGAACCCGCAAATCAGGGTAAGGCCCCGCAACCTGATACGTTTTTTGAAGCCGCTGCTGAACGGCGGGTTCGCTTGGGGCTGTTGTTTATGAAAATTGCATCAAGATACGACATCAAAGCAACTCCCTCGCTGATTCGTACCTATATTGAAAACCTGGCGGCCAGCTATGAGAATCCCCAAGAAGTGGTGCAACATCACTACAACACTCCCAAATTACTCCAGTCAATCGAGGGGTTGGTTCTGGAAAACCTGGTTGTGGAATGGGCCTTGGATCACCTACAAGTGCGAGAGGTATCCATGAGTTTTGATCACGCCCTGGAAATCAACCCGTCGATGACTAATCCCTAACGCCCCTCTATCCGGAGATGCCTATTATGCCTCCTGCAACCTGGTTCGCTACCGATCCCTGCCGTCAATCCATCCAAAACACGGGGCTGATTCCCATGGTGGTGGAACAGACCCCGCGGGGAGAGCGAGCGTTTGATATCTATTCGCGTCTTCTCAAGGAACGGGTTATCTTCCTGGTCGGGCCGGTCGACGATCATGTGGCCAACTTGGTGGTGGCGCAGCTCTTGTTCCTGGAGTCGGAAAACCCCGACAAGGACGTCCATCTTTACATCAATTCTCCTGGGGGCTCGGTGACGGCGGGTTTGTCAATCTATGACACGATGCAGTTCATCCGGCCGGATGTCAGCACCATGTGCATTGGCCAGGCGGCCAGCATGGGGGCGTTGCTGTTGGCGGGTGGTGCCGCCGGGAAGCGCTATTGTTTACCCCATTCCCGGATCATGGTTCACCAGCCATGGGGTGGTTTTCAGGGTCAGGCGACCGACATCGATATTCATGCCAGGGAAATCCTGTTGTTGCGGGAACGTCTCAATCAGATCCTCGCCAGGCATACTGGGCAGACTGTGGAGAAGATCGCGGATGATACGGAACGCGATAATTTCATGGGAGGCGAAGATGGCGTGCGCTACGGCCTGATTGATCATGTCATGACTCAACGGGCCAAACCCGTAAAAACCTGACGGTACGCGCCGAATTCCGGGTATTAGGAGGCTTTAATGGGTGATATTCGCGGTCGGGGAGACGAGAGCAAATTGTTGTTTTGTTCATTTTGTGGGAAAAGCCAGCACGAGGTTCGTAAACTCATCGCTGGGCCATCGGTCTTTATTTGTGACGAATGTGTCGATCTCTGCAACGACATAATTCGTGACGAGGTTCAGGAAACCGAGGAAGACACCACCAACCGCCTGCCCAAGCCGCGCGAGATCAAGGCGAACCTGGATGAGTATGTGATTGGCCAGGAAGTGGCCAAAAAGGTCTTGTCGGTCGCAGTCTATAACCACTATAAGCGGATGGAGCTTGCGGATAACAAGGGCAGCGTGGAAATCGCCAAAAGCAATGTGCTGCTGATTGGACCCACGGGCTCCGGCAAAACCCTGCTGGCCGAGACGCTGGCCCGGATGTTAAACGTGCCTTTTGCCATGGCCGATGCTACTACGCTGACCGAAGCAGGGTATGTGGGCGAGGATGTCGAAAACATCATCCAAAAGCTCCTGCAAAAATGTGATTACGATGTCGAGAAATGCCAAACCGGGATCGTCTACATCGATGAAATCGACAAGATATCGCGTAAATCGGACAATCCCTCGATTACCCGCGATGTTTCCGGCGAAGGGGTGCAACAGGCCCTGTTGAAGCTGATCGAGGGCACTATCGCATCGGTGCCGCCCCAGGGCGGGCGTAAGCATCCTCAGCAGGATTTTTACCAGGTCGACACGTCCAAAATTTTGTTTATTTGCGGCGGAGCCTTCGCCGGCCTTGAAAAAATTATTCGTCAGCGTTCCGAAAAGGGGGGTATTGGATTCTCCGCAGAGGTTCACAGCAAAAGCGAGGACACCCAAGTCGGCGAACTGCTGACCCGTGTGGAACCGGAAGATCTCATCCGCTATGGATTGATCCCGGAATTTGTCGGTCGCTTGCCGGTCGTGGCGACCCTCGGTGAACTCGATGCGGAGGCCCTCGTCCGCATCCTGACCGAGCCGAAGAATGCCTTGGTGAAACAATATGCCAGGCTTTTCGAAATGGAAGGCACCGAACTGGATATCCGTGCGGAGGCTTTACGCATGATCGCCAGCAAGGCACTGGATCGCAAGACTGGAGCCCGGGGTCTCAGAACCATTATGGAACGGGCGTTGCTCGACATCATGTATGATCTCCCCTCCATGATGGATGTCGGCAAGGTCGTCGTCGATGCCTCGGTGATTGCCGGGGAAAGCAGCCCCCTCGTGATCTATGAAGGGGGTGCTGAACGCATCAAGGCGACAGGTTCAGACTGATTATTCCTGAATATGCCCTATGGCCAGGGGTGTATTCCTCTCGGAACACAGGCCAGGCTGGTCTGGCAACCCTGCCCATAGTTTTCCCCCTTAATTTCCAATCACCTGCGGGATTACCCGCATCGAGGTACCCGATGGGTCAGAGAGACAACCCGCCTGTGGAACACGACCCTAACGACCCCATCGTACCCGTGCTGCCGCTTCGAGATGTGGTGGTTTATCCGCACATGGTCATCCCCCTTTTCGTGGGACGCGACAAGTCGATCCGCGCCCTGGATGCGGCCATG
>JBAXSA010000136.1:0-7667 GCA_037130945.1 Pseudomonadota bacterium
CAAAATCATTTTGAACTCTTTGGTCTTCCAGTGGGTTTTGATATTGACACCCAGCGCCTGGCCGAGCGTTATCGCGATCTCCAGCGGGTCTTGCATCCTGATCGTTTCAGCCAGGCCAGCGGTACCGAACGGCGCTTGTCGATGCAGGCGACGATGCGGGTCAACGAGGCCTTCGAGACCCTCCGTGATCCGCTGGCGCGTGCCCTGTATCTGCTGTCGCTCAAGGGTCTGGCGACGGAGCCGGCTCCTCCCCAAGACAGTGATTTTCTGATGGATCAGATGATATTGCGGGAAGCCTTGGCCGAGGCGCGTGCCAATACTCGCGCCCTGGCGGTTGTCAGGCGCGATCTCCAGCAACAGCTCACTACCCTAACGAGACAGCTAGCAAGCTGTTTTGAAAATAGCGGCGAGACGGCCCTGACAGAGGCCCGAACGCTTGTCTGCAAGCTCCAATTCCTGACCAAATTCCGTCAGGATGTCGATCAGGCCGAGGCGGCCCTGGAAGAGGGGACATAACATGGCCTTGCTGCAACTCTCCGAACCCGGCCAATCCGCCGCCCCTCACCAGCAGCGCTGGGCTGCCGGGATTGATCTTGGCACCACCCATTCGCTGGTGGCGGTGGTTCGTTCCGGTGTAGCCGAGACCTTAGCGGATGACCGGGGCCGGCATCTCTTGCCGTCCGTGGTGCATTACCGGGCCGATGGTCTGACGGTGGGAGACGAGGCCAAGGCCCGGGCGGCGGAAGATCCCTGGAACACCATTGCCTCGGCCAAACGCCTGATTGGCCGGGGGGTGATGGATGTCCGGCGTCTGGCCGGTCAGTTGCCCTACCAATTTGTCCGCACCGATGAGGCGGTGCCACGGCTATCCACTGCGGGAGGCGAAGTGACGCCGGTGCAGGTGTCGGCCGAGGTACTCAAGGTGCTGGCCCGGCGTGCCGAGGCGGCGCTGGGGTCGGCCCTGGTGGGGGTGGTGATTACCGTGCCGGCCTATTTTGACGAGGCCCAGCGCCAGGCCACCAAGGACGCCGCGACGCTTGCGGGGCTCACGGTGTTGCGGCTGCTGAACGAACCCACCGCCGCCGCCGTGGCCTACGGGCTTGACCGGGGTGCCGAGGGGGTACATGCCATCTATGATCTCGGTGGCGGCACCTTTGATATTTCTATCCTGCGTCTTCATCGCGGGGTCTTCGAGGTACTGGCGACAGCCGGCGACTCGGCCTTGGGCGGGGATGACATGGATCGCGCTATCGCCGGATGGATGCTGAGCGAGGCGGGGTTCGGCGAAACCGCCGACCCGCGCCTGCTGCGCCGGCTGCAACGCGACGCCTGTCTGGCCAAAGAAGCCCTGAGCAACCGGGAAGCAGCCGCCGTGACCCTGACAAGACCCGACGGGAGTCTCTGGCAGGGAATACTGACACTCGCGATCTTCCAGACGCTCGTGGATCCGCTGATTGCCAAGACCCTGGGACCCTGCCGGCGGGCCTTGCGGGATGCCGGTTTGACGGTGGAGGAAGTCGACCAGGTGGTGCTGGTCGGTGGCTCCACCCGGACGCCCCGGGTGCGGGAGCGGGTCGCCGGATTTTTTGGCAAACCCGCTCTGGCAGACATTGATCCGGATCGTGTCGTAGCCTTGGGGGCGGCGATTCAGGCCGATCTGCTGGCCGGCAACAACCACAGCGGTGAGGAGCTGCTGCTGCTTGACGTCATTCCCTTGTCGCTGGGTCTCGAAACGATGGGCGGTCTGGTCGAAAAGATCATACCCCGCAACACCACCATTCCCGTGGCGCGCGCCCAGGAATTTACCACCTTCAAGGACGGCCAGACCGCGATGGCACTCCATGTGTTGCAGGGCGAACGGGAGCGGGTTGCGGACTGCCGTTCCCTGGCCCGTTTTACGCTACGGGACATCCCGCCCCGAGTCGCCGGGGCGGCGCGGATCCGGGTGACCTTCGCCGTGGATGCCGACGGGCTTCTCAGCGTGACGGCCAGCGAAACCACCAGCGGTGTGCAGGCGACCATCGAGGTCAAGCCTTCTTATGGTCTCGGCGACGACGAAATCGCCGGGATGCTGCGGGACTCCCTGGATCATGCCCAGGAAGACCTGGCCGCCCGGCGCCTGGCCGAACAGCGGGTCGAGGCCGAGCGTACCCTGGAGGCTTTAAAGGCGGCATTGGCCAGTGATGGACAGGCCTTGCTCGATGACGCCGAACGCGACCGGATCGGCCAGGCTCTCGAACAGCTGGTCATCACTTGTCAAGGCACCGATGCCACGGTCATCGGCGAGGCCGTCAAGCGTCTGGAACAGACTTGCGAGGGCTTTGTCGAACGGCGAATGAACCAAAGCATCCGCCGGGCCATGCAGGGCCACCGGTTGGCCGAATTTTAGTCTTCCTGAGGACATCACGGATCATGCCACAAATCATCTTTCTGCCCCACGAGACGATCTGCCCGGAAGGCGCGGTGGTTGAGGCCGAGCCGGGTATCAGCCTGATTGAAGCGGCCGAGTCCCAGGGGGTCGAAATCGAACACGCCTGCGAAAAATCCTGTGCCTGCACGACCTGCCACATCATCATCCGGGAGGGTTTCAGTTCCCTGGATCCCCCCGACGAGATCGAGGAAGATCTTCTGGACAAGGCCTGGGGTCTTGAACCACACTCCCGTCTGAGTTGCCAGGCACTGGTCGGTCACCGGGATCTGGTCGTCGAGATCCCCCGTTATACGATCAACCTGGCCTCCGAACGCCACTAATTCCCCCCCCAAAAAAACGCTGTCGCGAGAATCCCATGTCTGACTTGACCTGGATCGATACCCTGGAGATTGTCCTGGCCCTTGATGAGGCCCACCCTGACGTCGATCCCGCACGGGTCAATTTTGTCGATCTCCGGAACTGGACGATGGCTCTTCCAGGCTTCACGGGCGAGGCGGCACACTGTGGGGAAAAGATTCTGGAGGCCATCCAGATGGCCTGGATCGCCGAACGGGATTGATCGGCCTTCTGTCGTCATGAAGGGACACTGGCAACGCGCCTGGGTGGTGGGGCTGATGCGGGTGATGGCGTGCCTCCCCTTGCCCTGGTTGCACCGTCTGGGGAAGGGACTGGGCTGGCTGGCGCTACGCATCCCCAGCCGCAATCGCCGCAATGCCAGAACCCATTGGCGGATATGCTTCCCCGAACTCACCGAGAGCGAGCGGGGAAAAAACCTCCGGGCTAGCCTGAGCCACGCTGGCCAGGGGCTTTTGGAACTGGGCTGGCTGTGGCTGAACCCCGTGGAGAGGGTGCTGGGCCAGATCCGTGAAGAACGGGGCACAGACCAGATCCGCCAACGCCCGGCCGGCCAGGGTCTGATTGTGCTGTCGCCGCATCTGGGAGCCTGGGAATTGGCGGGTCTCTACCTGGCCACCCAAGGCCCACTCACCACCTTTTATCGCCCCCAGCCACTCATCGACGATCTGATCCGTACCGCCCGGGCGCGCACCGGGGCGACCCTGGCCGCCACTGACGCCGCAGGTGTCCGGCGGCTTTACGAGGCTCTGAAACGGGGCGAGATGGTTGGCATATTGCCCGATCAGGAGCCCAAATCCCTGCAAGGGGCCTGTTTTGCGCCGATCTTCGGGATTCCCGCCCTGACGATGCTCCTGGTGGCCCGTCTGGCCCGTACCACCGGGGCGGGGGTGTTGTTTTTGTTCGCCGAGCGCCTGCCGGCAGGCCAGGGTTTTTGTCTCCATTGTCTGCCAGCGCCCGAGAGGATCGCCGCAGAAGACCCGCTGATCGCCGCCAGCGCCCTGAACCAGGGCGTGGAGGCGTGCATCCGGGTGTGTCCCGAACAATACCAATGGACCTATCCCCGCTTCCGCCGCCGCCCCGAGGGGGTTCCCAAGCGTTATAGCGGCCCGTTATGAGGGGTTTTCCACCCATGTCTGATCCCAGCCTGAACCCACCCGCTCCGGAGGTCTCGGTCATCATCGTCAACTACAATGGCGGTGGCTATCTGGCCGAGACCTTGAGGTGCGTTTTGGCTTCCACGCTGTTTCTCGAAGCCTTGGTGGTCGACAATGGCTCCGATGATGGCAGCTTTGAGACCGCCCGCGAGGCATTGGGGGGAGACCCACGGCTTCGTTTCATCCAGAACGGCGGCAATCTGGGTTTTTCCGCAGCCAACAATTTGGCTTTGCGTCAAGCCGCCGGGCGCTATCTGCTGCTGTTGAATCCCGATTGCCTGGTCGCCCCCGATACCTTCTCGCGCATGATCGCCGCCATGGAAGAACGGCCCACCGTGGGCATGGCGGGCTGTTTGATCCGCAATCTGGATGGCAGCGAACAGGTGGGTTGCCGGCGTGCGGCCCCCACGCCCTGGCGTAGCTTAGTCCGGGTGTTGCGCCTCAATCGCTTGCTGCCCAAGGGGATGAGACCGCGCAGTTTTGAGCTGTACGAAGAGCCTTTGCCTGTGGAACCGGTGGCCGTCGAGGCCCTGTCCGGGGCCTTCATGCTGGTGCGCCGGGAGGCCCTGGTGGCGGTGGGCCTGATGGATGAGGGCTATTTTTTGCATTGCGAGGATCTCGACTGGTGTGAAAGTTTCCGACAGCACGGCTGGGAGGTGTTGTTCGTGCCTTCGGTGGTGGTCACCCATCACAAGGGGGTGTGCAGCACGGCCCGGCCCCTGTTCATCCTCTGGCACAAACACCGGGGCATGGTGCGTTACTTCCGCAAGTTCCTGAGGTCGCGTTATCCGGCGGTGATTGCTTGGGTGGTGCCCGTGGCGGTGTGGTCACGTTTTGCCATCCTGGCGATCTGGACAATGATCCGGCGGAAGGAGATGAACGCCGGGCAGGGGAAGCGGGAGGAGACGGGCGGTACTTCCCTTTCACCCCAATCCCAATCCTTGTCCGTGCCCGAGTCCCTTCGCCAGGGCCGGGTTCTAGTCACAGGCGGTACCGGATTCATTGGCCGGCGCTTGGTGGATACGCTGGTAGGGCAGGGGGTTCCGGTGCGGATTCTCACCCGCCAGCCCGAGCGAGCCAGAATCCTGTGGTCAGATCAGGTCGAGATTCACTCGGGTGATCTCACCGCGCCTGAGTCGCTGGCAGGGGTGTGCGACGGCATCACGACTCTTTTCCACCTGGCTAGCCACGCCCATGATTTTAGCCCCGATGGCCAGGGGGAAACGCTCCATCAGCGAATCACCGAGAGCGGTACCCAGGCCTTGCTTTCGGAGGCCCGCGCCGGAGGGATTCAAAGGCTGGTATTTGCCAGTAGCGTCAAGGCGATGGGAGAGGGGGGTGAGGTGTGTCTCGACGAAGAGGCCCCGGTTCTGCCGGTGGGGGCCTATGGTCAGTCCAAGGCCGTGGCCGAGAGGCTGGTATTCGAGAACGGTGCCCGGCAGGGCTGGCATACGGCGGTATTGCGTCTGCCCATGGTGTATGGGCATGGCAGCAAGGGCAACTTGCCCCGGATGATCCGGGCGATTCGCCGGGGTGGTTTTCCGCCCTTGCCGGAGGTCGCCAATCGCCGTTCCATGATCCATGTTGATGATGTGGTGCAGGCACTCTTGCTGTTGGCTGGGCATCCGCAGGCCAACGGCCAGGTGTTTATCGCCACCGACGGCGAGATCTATTCAACCCAGCGTCTGTACCGTTTGATTCACCGCGAACTGGGCCGGCCCCTGCCGTCCTGGAGCCTGCCGCTGGCGGCCTTCCGTCTGGCGGCCTGGCTGGGAGAAATTCTGGCCCGAGCCTTCCAACATCCGGTGGGAATTGATTCCTCAACCGTCGTCAAGCTGTTCGGGTCCGCCTGGTATCGTCATGACCGGATCCAGACCCTGGGTTTTTCGCCACGCTGCCACCTGGCCGGGAGTATTCGGGCGATTGTCACCCCGGGAAGCTCTGACGGCGGCCTAGCCGTTGCCAGACCCGACGCCAGCGAAAACTGTCAAGCCCGCTGAAAAGCCCCGCCAGGCCCAGCATGGCCGCTTGCAGCCACCAGGTACCTAGCCAGCCCGGGGTGATCCCGGATTCCATCCAGTTGCGAGACACCCCTTGCAGATTGAGAAAAATGGCGTAGAGCAGGATCGCGACTACCAACCGACCATAGGTGCCCTGGCGTGGGAGTGAACGGCTCAGGGGAATGGCCATCAGGGTCAGTGTCAACACCGCGAGGGGATAGGACAGCCGATCCTGGAGTTCAGCACGATCCTGGAGACTCGCGGAGGCTAGCAGCATACCGGTCGCCAAGCCGCTGCGGCGGATCTGCAGGATGGCATCGTCAAGCCGGGCGAGCCTGAGCAAATAGCTGTCGTAGTGAATCAGCTTAAAATCCTGTTGACCTGGGGTGCCTTCGTAACGGAGTCCATTGAGCAGCATCAAAAAGCGATCGCCACTGCTGGGGTCGGGCATCTGGTAGGCTGAATCGGCGCTAATGATTCCGACAGCGCCCTGTTGACGGCTTTGTACGAAGACGTTGTGCATCCAGCCATGGTTGTCCACCGATTCGCAATAAAAGACGATGTCGCCCTTGCTGTATTCGTTGAAACGGCCGGGTGAAATACCCGCAAGTTCTGCTACCTGGCCCTTTTGTTCGAGCTTGACGCGATCAATATTGGCCGCGCCCCAGGGTTGTCCCACCAGCGATAACAGCGCCGCCAAGACTACCACCGGCAGGGCGGCCAGAAAGATGGCCAGATAGAGCCGGCGGGGGCCAATGCCACAAGCCGCCAGGGCGGTCATCTCGCTATCCCGGTGCAACCGGCCGAGTACGAAGATTACCGAGAAGAAAAAAGCCGGTGGGACAATCCTTGGCACAAACCGCATCATCTGATAGAACCAAAGTTCGAAAAGAACATGCGGCTGGATCTGCCCGACCGCGACCAGCCGCAACACCTGCAAAAACAGGATCGCAGTCAGCAGCAACAACAGGGCAATCAGCACCGCCCCCAGGACACTGGTGATTTCCTTCAGTAAATATCGCTGCAGGGTGGTCAGGGCGGGGTCTCCAGCTTCAACTCAGGGCCAGTGCGGCCACCCTGCAATCCCAGGTACCAGACAGCCCACCCCACCCCATAGACGATCAGCCCGCTCCACAACACATCAGAGGCGAAATGTCCCCCGGCCGCCATGCGGCCCACACCCGCCAACCCCCCAAAAGACACTCCACCCGCCAGTACCAGCCAGGCCCACCGGGCCCGCACCCCCCACCACAAGACCAGAGGGCTAAAGGCCGCCGAGCAATGACCACAGGGAAAGGAATGGCCTTCAGAACCCCGGAGCCACAGGGGACTATAGGGCAAAGAACCGCCAAAATGCTCCAACTGTCGCGGCCGTGGGCGTAACATCTCTTCCTTGAGAACCCCATTGATCAGGAGTCCCGGCCCCAGCGCCAGCGTCAACAAGAGCAGCCAGGCCTGGGGCCGCCAGCGGCGAAGTCCAGGCCAGCGCAGGCTCGCCAGCAGTATGGCCAGGGATCCGGCGGCCAGGCTCACCCCAAACCAGGGCAGCCCTTGATAAAACACCTGAACCCACAGGGCCTGTTCCATAGGCCAGGGATCGGCACCCCCCTGAGGCTGATAGAACCCGGCAGCGAGCCAGACATCGAGTGGCGTCACCCAAAACGCCAGCGATCCCAAACCCGCGACAAGCACCCCCCCGCCAAGCTCCCACCCTCGTCGCCGGGC
>JBAXSA010000137.1:0-7623 GCA_037130945.1 Pseudomonadota bacterium
AAAATATTTTCAATTGGTTAATATATAACATATTGAATTTTAACGAAAAAAAACCATAACACCTATGACCCGAACACCTATGCTTATGGATCTGTGAATATCATTCAACCGATAAAAACCAACGATTGTTTAATAAGTGTAAACTGAGAAATGAAGGATGCCGTGCCGTGAAGACGATTGTCATTGGGCGAGAGGTACTGGTGTACAGCCGCTGGGTAACAGGCATGCCAAGGCGTGGTAAAAACCGGGTAGCCTGGGCAACTTCTTGGGTTGCGTACAGGCACGGGTATTGCGCCTAGACGGCCTCGCTGACGATGCCCGCCGGGCTAACGCACAGCGCCTGACTGCCCTCAGGACGCCAATCCGCCAGCACCCAGCGGCAGGCGGACTGGCCGTCCAGTTCAAAATCCTCTTGTCCGGGCCGATGGGTGTGGCCGTGAATCAGCCGTCGCGCCCCGTGATCTCGCATGGCCTCGCAGATCGTCCGGGGATCCACGTCGATGATGTCTTCCTGGCGGATTTGAGCGGCCTCACCGCTTTTCCGGCGATATTCCGCAGCTATCGCCCGGCGCTCCGGCAAGGGCAGGGCCAGGAAATGGCGGATCACGGCGGGCTGACGCACCTGATGGCGAAAGGCCTGATAAAGGGTGTCACCCGTGCAGAAGAGATCGCCATGGGCGAGCAGAGTGGGGGTGCCGTAGAGATCGACGCAGGCGGGTTCCGGCAGCAGGGTCGCACCCGTGGCCTTCGCAAACACCTCACCCATCAAAAAATCCCGGTTGCCATGCGCGAAATACAGACGGGTACTCGTTTCCGAGAGGTTTCGCAGGGCCGTTATCACGTCGGGGGCGGGCGGGGCGGGATCGTCATCCCCAATCCAGGCATCGAACAGATCCCCTAAGATATACAGGGCCTCGGCTTGGGGTGCCCGTTCGCTTAAAAAATTCAAAAATAGCGCCAGGATTCCGGGTTGTTGGGAAGATAGGTGGAGATCCGAGATAAAAAGAGTTTCTTCACGGCGCGCCATATCAGATCACCTTGGAGAAGCGTACTGGCTGACCGGGTTCCGGCAGGTAACGGTCAAACACCATGCAGATGTTGCGTATCAAGAGACGGCCCGCCGGCCGCACCTGAATGCCCTGGCCGTCGAGATCCAGAAGGCCATCCTGGCGCATGGCGGCAAGGATTTTGAGTTCGCTTTGGAAGGCGTCGCGAAACACCAGTCCCCAGTGCGCCTCGATGGCCGCGAAGGAGAGCGCAAAATGGCTGATCAGGCGGGTAATGATGTCCCGGCGGATTTCGTCATCCCGGTTTAGCACCACACCCCGGAAGACGGCGAGGTGGCCGGCGTCGATGCAGCGGTAATAGCTCTCCAGATCCCGCTGGTTCTGGGCGTAGGTGGCACCGACCTTGCCGATGGCGGTGACCCCGAGGCCCACCAGGTCACAATCAGCGTGGGTCGAATAGCCCTGGAAGTTGCGATACAGCGTCCCCTGACGCTGGGCCACGGCCAGTTCGTCGTCGGGGCGAGCGAAGTGATCCATGCCGATGAAGACATAACCGGCGGCGGTCAAGGTGTCGCCGGTCATGTGCAGGATATCGAGTCTTTCCTGGGGACTCGGCAAGTCGGCGGTCTGAATGCGCCGCTGGGGCTTGAAACGCTCCGGGAGATGCGCGTAGTTGAATACCGACAGACGATCCGGGGCGATGGCCAGAATTTGCTTCAGGGTATCGGAAAAGCTCGCAACGGTCTGGAACGGCAGGCCGTAGATGAGGTCAATGCTGATCGAGCGAAACCCCTCGGTTCGCGCGGCCGTTAACACCGCCAGGGTTTCCTCGACGGATTGAATACGGTTGACCGCCTTTTGAACTCTCGGGTCAAAATCTTGAACCCCAAGGCTCATGCGGTTAAAACCCAGGCGACGGAGCAAAGCGACGGTGCTGGCATTGGCTTCGCGGGGGTCGATCTCGATCGAATATTCGCCGCTGTCGTCGTCTTGCAGGGTGAAGTGACAGCGGGTTGCCGTCATCAGTTCCGTCATTTGGCTATGGGATAAAAAGGTCGGCGTACCCCCGCCCCAATGCAGTTGGGTCGTCACCCGTTCGCGGTCAAAAAGCGCGCCCTGCAGGGCCAGTTCGCGGATGATCCGGCCGAGATACGGCGGAGCCAGGCCACGATCCTTCGTGACCACCTTGTTGCAGGCACAGTAGTAACAGACCGTGTCGCAAAAGGGGATGTGAAAATACAGCGACAAGGGCCGTCCCGAGGCATTGCTCTCGTGTGTCACAGCGAGATAATCCGTCTCTCCAAACCCCTCGTGAAACTGCACTGCGGTGGGATAGGAGGTATAGCGGGGGCCGCTGCGGTCATAGCGGGCAATAAGGGCGGGGTCGAAGACAAGCGATTGATCCATGGCGACTCTGAAAATTGGCCGGGGATAAGGATGAAAGGCCTATGGTACGGCGAGTGGTTCTCAATGGGCAGGACAATATTGACAATTGGCTTGTCTCGGGCAGAGGATAGGTCTCCAACATTCTCTAAAAATACACTTGTCTAAAGAGTTTTCCATGTCAACCCCAAGGCCCAAGCTGGAGGCAGCGAATGTTCAAAAACTCGTGATCTGGGACGTCGGCCCTGTAGATGTTCCCTCCGATGTTCGGGTCGTCAACACCCTCATGGAATATGTCCGATAGACCCATGCCCGACAGGATGCTGCCGCCGCATCCCCTGGGCTTGCCGCCAGGGAGCGTCCGCGCCATCGTCGCCCTGACGGTGGTCGGGGTGTTCGTGTGGCTCACCTGGCATGGCAAGCCGGTGGGGATCATGCTGTCGGAGGCCATGCTGATCGTGTTGGCACACTATTTTGCCTCGCGTCAGCTGCTGACGGTGCCCGCTGCCCTCCGGCAACAACTGGAGGCAGAGGGGCTGATCGCCAAAGACGCTAATCCGTTGTGGCTGCCGCACTACAGCATTCGTTTTTTGATTCTGGCGGCGCTATTTTTCACAGGTGGGCTGCTGCTGGTGCGGGGGGAGCTGTTTGCCTCGGATGGATTTGATAACTTGTTTCTGGTCTTCGCCTATCTGATTGGCGTCGTGGTCAACCATCTCCGGGAGCGGCGCGGGCCCCGTCCCCTGTCGCGCTGGCAGCGCCTGTGGATTCATCTCAAGGCGCTGTTCGTCGTGTTGGCCTGTCTGATGATTCTATTCTCGACGATGCTCGTCGGGGTGGACAGCCTACCCGAAGGGTTGTCACGTCTTTTGCTGGGATGGATTCTGTTTTACTTCGGTTCGCGGTAACGGCAGTCAAGGCAGCAATGGCAAAGCCAGCGGTAGCAACCCGCCGGGCGTAGCCGATTTTTGCGCACCGTAGTGTGTCGACAGGTAGGCCAACAGTCGCTCCTTCACATCCGGCGAGGGCTCGGGCATGCGTTTCTCCGTGACCATCCAGGCCAGCAGCTCGGCCCAAACGCGGCGGCTCAGGCGCTGCTGTTGCACCAACTTAAGCGAATGACAGGCCTGGCAACTATAGAACAGGTCGCGGCGTCCTTCGCCTTCGGGCAGACCCTGCCAATCCGTCGGTTCGTCGCTAGTTACCGATCCCTTGCCCAGGCTGGCTAAATAGGCCAGCAGGTCGGCGCGAAGATCGGCGTCGTTGAGACCGGGAAAAGTCATGCGGGTACCCGGGGCCACCACCGCCGGGGCCGTGATAAAATGATCGAGACGGCCCATATCCCAGACCCCTCCGAGATTTCTGAGGGCTGGTGAATAGTCGAAACCCGGCGCGGAAGCCACCGGTTTGCCAACCACCTCCCACAGGTTGGGACCGAACCGGTGAACGCCGTTCGGCGCGGCTTCGTGGCAGCCACGGCAGACAGAGAAGACTTGCCCCCCCTTGACCGCGTCGCCGGCCGTCGCCGCGAGGGAAAAAACCAGTATCCCCGCCACAGCCAAGGCCCGGAAGGGGCATGGAAGACGCGCTCTGTCTCTCGTATGCTGCCCCTTCATCTTATGCCACTTTCACCGCGATGCGGTGCATGGCGTTATTCATGTAACCGTTGGGATTCCATGCCACGGCCAGCGGCTGGCTGTTGCCCTTGTCGTCGGTGGCGCGAGACCAGACCTCGTAGTAACCGGGACCGGGGAAGGCGATCTCGGTCTTCCAGTGCTGCCAGGCATAGGGGTTGACCGGCTTGGCAAGATGAATCTTTTTCCAGCTCGCGCCGAAGTCGATGGAGATCTCCACTTCCTTGACCAGATTGTCCCCGGCCCAAGCGTGGCCACGGATTTCGATGGGCTTGCCGGCGGCTACCTCAATGCGGCTTTTCGGGCTGGTGATCAGCGACTTGACGGGCATCGCCTGGATGACGCGGGTGAAAATGGCTTCCGGCGCGTCCTCGCCCGGCTCCAGCGGCCGGTTCGGCATGCGGTAGGACTTCTTGGTCATGCCCGGACCATCATGAACCACGTCGCGCAACACAATCTTCGTCAGCCACTTCTGCGAACTCGATCCCACCCAACCCGGCACCACCAGCCGTAGCGGATGGCCGTTCTGCGGGTGGATGGGGCCGTCATTCATGGCGAAGGCGATCAGCGTGTTCGGATTCATCGCCTTGTCGATGGGAATGCCGCGCGATAGAGGGATTTTGTTGGGATCGTCCAGAGCCGCGTCGGCGCTGTAGTGGGCAGTGTGGATGGCCGTCTTCCGGATCTTGGCCGCCTTTAGCACGTCGGCCAGCCTTACGCCAGTCCACTTGGCGCAGCCTACTGCGCCGACAGTCCACTGGCCACCCTTGACCGGTGGATTAAAGAAGGCACGACCGTTGCCACCGCATTCGATGACGAGCTGGGCCGAAACCACCTTGAAGTTCTTCTTCAGGTCTTCGATGGACAGTTTGAGGGGATTATCCACCTCACCTTCGATGGCCAGCGTCCAGGTCGCAGCATCGCCCATCGGCACAGTACCGTGATTGCGGATGAAATGCTGGCTGGTTGGCGTAATCTCGTCATCGAGAAGATGGGCCGGCGACTCGGCATTAATCGGTTTGTCAGTAAGTGTCACCAAACCGTCCTTACCGGGGATGCCCATCGCCTCCTCAGCCATTGCCACTGGAATAAAGCCAGAGGGCATGTAGCGTGAGAAGGGAATGGTCGCGCCCAGCATGGCTCCCATGGTCGCCAGCCCCGCTCCTTTGAGAAATCCGCGCCGATCACTCTCGGCGACCCGACCGAAGACTTCCTCGTCTGCTTTCACCGGATCCTTGGCAAACAATTCAAACAACTCTTGCCCTTTCCAATCACCAGCCATGATGCTTACCTCTTTAAATAATTAAGATGTCGCGCTTGCGACGAGAACCCATACCGCACGGCGGGCTTTACTGTAAATTGCTTATGGGATTGTTGCAATCCCCGGCTATCGGAAGTGTCAACTGGAAAATGAAGGATGCCCGAATGATATTGAAAATCGTATTGTTATTGCTCCTGTTCGGTCGACCCACTTTTGCGGCACTGCCAGCACCCGTGGCCGCAGCCCTGACATCAGCGGGTATCCCCAGCCATCACGCCAGTTTGTGGGTGGAGGATCTCGACAGTGGCCGGGTGCTGGCCGAACATCAAGCGACCTTACCCCTCAATCCGGCCTCGGTGATGAAGCTACTCACCACCACAGCCGCCCTGGATCGCCTGGGCCCCGGATATCGCTTTTTGACCCGCGCTTTTACCGCCACCCTACCCCAGGACAAAACCTCTTCCCAAACCCTCTATCTCCAGGGCGGCGGAGATCCCAAGCTGACCTGGGAAGACCTAAAATCCCTGCTGACTCAGGTGCGAGACTTGGGGGTGCGTGACCTGGACGGTGGCCTGGTGGTGGATCGCCATCGCTTTGCCGAGATTCCCTTTGATCCTGGTGCCTTCGACGGCGATGCCCTGGCCCCTTATAACGCCGGAGCAGATGCCCTGCTGGTCAATTTCAATGCCATCGAGATTCGTCTGTCCCCCAATAAAGGCCTGGGCGATCCGGTGGCGGTGACCCTGGTGCCCGTCCTGGACAATCTTCAGCCCATCAGCCAGGTGCGGGGTGTCCGGGGGGCTTGCGGGGACTGGCCGGTGCGGCTCGAACTCTCTCCCGCCAGACCGGGGCTGCCGCGCCGCGCCCTGTTGACGGGCAGCTATCCGATCACTTGCGGGCCACGCAGCTGGTACCGCGCACCTCTTCCGCCCCGTGACTATCTGGCGGGGCTCGTGCGGGCGCTGTGGAAAGACCTGGGAGGTACCCTGAAAGGTTTGATCCGCGAGGGCACCGTGCCGCCCCAGGCGATTCCCGCCGTGACCTGGCCGTCCCGGCCGTTGAGCGAATTGGTGACCGACATCAACAAGTTCAGCAACAACGTGATGGCCCGGCAGGTTTTTTTGGAACTGGCGGCCACCCCAGGCCCCGCCACACCCCAACGGGCCGAGCAGGTAATCCGGGCCTGGCTGAAGGATCAAAACATCCCGGCCCCCGAATGCCACATCGAAAACGGCGCTGGCCTATCCCGTAGCGACCGTCTCTCGGCCCAAACCCTGGGGCACCTCCTAAAAATGGCTTGGCACAAACCCTGGCGCGCCGCACTGGTGGATTCCCTGCCAGTCGTGGGTCAGGATGGTACCCTCAAGCGTCGTCTGAAAAACCAGGGGATCGCCGGGCAGGCGCAGCTCAAAACTGGCACGCTGGCTGATGTCAAGGCCGTTGCCGGCTATGCCCGAGCCGCCTCGGGGCACCCTTATCTATTGGCATTTCTGATCCAGGACGAACAGGCACCACAAGGCCGAGCGGCCCAGGACGCATTGCTGCGCTGGTTATACGACAATGGCTAATGGCCGGGTGCTAGCGCCAGCGTGTTAGAATTGCCCGATGTTTTTTCCTCTATCTTTTTTCCTCCCTGTTCGGAGTAATTGACAATGACCCTCAAAAAAACCACCGACAGCCCTTCTGGTACCTCCAAGACTCCTAAAAAGGCTCCTGTCGCGATAACGTCCACCAAGACCAGCGACTTAAAGATCGCCACTCCGGCCAAACCGGCCAAACCGGCCAAACCGGCCAGTCCTAAATCTGCAGCCAGAACCGTACAGGTGGCACCCGCTTTATCCGTCAGCGAGTCATCCCCCCCTCTCTCGCCGCCGATGAGCATTTTCCAAAGTTCACCCAAGCCCTCCGATCCGCAACGCCGGCTGGAGATGATTCGCGAAGCGGCCTACTACCGTGCGGAAAAACGGGGTTTTGTGCCGGGCTTCGAGGAGGAGGATTGGCAGATCAGCGAGGAAGAAATCGACCACCACTTCCAGATGAACCGCTAGATCGCCCCATGTTGCTGATTCCCGCCGTCGACCTTAAGGACGGCCAATGTGTGCGACTGCGCCAAGGCCTGATGGAAGACACTACGGTCTTTTCCCCGGATCCCGTTGCCATGGCCCGGCGTTGGGTGGAGGCCGGGGCACGCCGGCTGCATCTGGTCGATCTCAACGGTGCCTTTGCGGGCGCGCCGGTGAATGGGGCGGCCATCCGCGCCATTGCCACCGCCTGCACAGGGTTGCCCATTCAGGTGGGTGGCGGCATACGCAGCCTGAAAACCCTTGCAGGGTATCTC
>JBAXSA010000138.1:0-7536 GCA_037130945.1 Pseudomonadota bacterium
AATTTTTCAGCAAGTTCGCCACCCAAGGAAAAAAAAGTGGAACCGGATTGGGCTGTTATTCCGCCCTGCTGATGGCCCGGGTACAACAGGCCCGCCTGGAGATGCAAACCTCCGAGGATGAGGGCACCTCGTTGATCATCCACTTTCCCGAATGGATCAAAACCTCTCGTTATGCCTGATGCTTTGCTCGCGTGAGCTCCCCTTATCAGGGGGGAGACAAAGTGCTGCCACCCCTGGGAGGTGATGGCCGCAGCTTCGAAACACTCACCTCGGCTCGCATCCCCAATGCAGCAAGCGCAGCTTCCATCTGAGAGAGGCGAGATTCGTGGTCAAGATCGAGAATACGGCGCACCTGGCGACCATCAATGCCAAGTCGATCGGCCAGTGCCGTTTGGAAATGCCCCGCATATCCTCCCGGAATTCATCCCGCACCCAGCAACATCATGAGTGAAGTGTAAAAAACCATGAAACCCGCCCCCATCCCAACCAATGAAGCGGCCCGGCTGGCAGCCCTGAACCGCTACGGCCTCCTCGATACCCCCGGCGACGCGGAATTCGACGATTTCACCCGCCTCGCCGCGCAAATCTGTGCTACGCCCATCGCCCTGATTTCCCTGATTGATTCGGGGCGGCAGTGGTTCAAGAGCAAGCTGGGCATGGATGTGCAGGAAACCCCGCGCGACATCTCGTTTTGCGGACACGCCATTGACGGCAACGTGATTTTCGAGGTGCCGAATGCGCTGCTCGACCAACGTTTCAGCGATAACCCCCTGGTCATTGCCAGCCCGAATATCCGTTTTTATGCCGGGGCGCCGCTGATCACCGCAGACGGTTTCAGTATCGGCACGCTCTGCGTCATCGACCGTGTGCCAGGGCAGCTTGGCGATGCCCAGCGTGATGCCCTTGCGACCCTGGGCCGGCAGGTGATGCGGCAAATGGAGCTGGGTCTGGCCGTGCGTCGGGAACGCTTGTTGATCGATCAGCTGGCCGGTTTGACCCACCGGTTGGAACAGGCCACCCAATCGGCCGACATCGGCATCTGGGATTATGATCCGAATACCCAGGAATTGATCTGGGATGCCGGGATGTACCGCCTGTATCAGATTGAGCCTGGCGAGTTTGAAGGGGTGTACGCCGCCTGGACTTCTCGCGTCCATCAGACGATCTGGGGCCCACGGCGGCCATGCTTGAAGCCGCCCTTCGCGGCGAAGGCCAATACGACGCCACCTTCCGCATCATTCTCAAGGATGGCACGATTCGCTTCATCAAGGCCTCGGCCAGTATCCCTCGGGATCCGGTCGGCCGCCCCCTGCGGATGATCGGCACCAACCGTGACGTCACCGAGCAGAAACTGGCTGAAGCAGCATTGCAGGATCAGGTGCAGTTTACCCAGGTTCTCCTGGACAACGTCATTGACGGCATCATCGCCATCGACGAACAGGGCATCGTGGTGTCGTTCAACAAAACCGCCGAGCACATCTTTGGCTATTCGCCTGGCGAGGTGTTGGGGCAGAACGTCAAGCTGTTGATGCCCGAGCCCTACCACAGCCAGCACGACGGATACCTGGCCAATTACCGGGAAACCGGGGTCAAACAGATCATCGGTCGCGGCCGCGAGGTGGTGGGACGGCGCAAGAACGGCGAGACCTTTCCCATGGATCTGGCGGTTTCGGAAATCAGCCACGGCGATCAGCGCCTGTTCGTCGGCCTGGTGCGCGACATCACCGAGCGCAAGCGCGTCGAGGATGCGTTGCGTCGCCTCGCGCAGGTCGTCGAGTGGTCTCGCGATGCCATCATTCTCAAATCCCTGGAAGGCATCGTCACGGGCTGGAACGCGGCAGCGGAAAACCTGTTTGGTTATTCCGCCGAGGAAATGATCGACCAATCCGTCTTGCCACTCGTGCCGATGGATCGACGCGACGAGGAGATTGACCTGTTGGCACGATTGGGACGAGGCGAGGTGATCGAAAATTACGAGACCCAACGGCTCCGGAAAGACGGCACCCTGGTGGATGTCTCCCTGAGCCTCTCGCCGATCAAGGATGCAAAGGGCGGCGTGGTGGGTGCCGCGAGTGCCGCCCGCGACATCACCGGGCAAAAACATGCCGCCAGGGAACTTCAAGGGGCCAAGACCCAGGCGGAAACCGCCGCTCGCGCCAAGAGCGATTTCCTGGCCAACATGAGTCACGAAATCCGCACCCCCATGAACGCCATCATTGGCCTGAGCCATCTTTGTCTGCAAACCCAGCTTACCGTTCGGCAAAAAGACTACATCCGCAAGGTTCACAACTCGGCCACCTCGCTGTTGCGCATCATCAACGACATCCTGGATTTTTCCAAAATCGAGGCGGGCCGCCTGGACATGGAGTCCATCGACTTCACCCTGGAGGAGGTGTTGGGCACCATGGCCTCCATGACCGCCCTGAAAGCCCAGGAGAAACATCTGGAGTTTCTCATGGAAACCGCTGTGGACATTCCGCCGAGCCTGGTGGGTGATCCCCTGCGGCTGGGACAGATCCTCATCAACCTGACCAACAACGCCGTCAAGTTTACCGAACAGGGCGAAGTGGCGGTGGTGACCGAATTGCTGGAAAAAGGCGAGGATTTTGTACGTCTTCAATTCACCATCCGGGATACCGGCATTGGCATGACCCCCGCACAGCAGGCGACCCTGTTCCGGGCCTTTACCCAGGCGGACAGTTCCACCACCCGGCGATATGGCGGCACCGGCCTCGGCCTCAGCATTGCCAAAAAACTGATCGAGCTGATGGATGGCAGCATCCGGGTGGAAAGCCAGCCTGGCAGTGGATCGCGATTCCTGTTTGACGTGCGGCTCGGCCTCTCCAATCAGGTCATGGAAAAGCTGCTCATGCCCTCACCCGACCTGCGCGGCCTGAAGGCCCTGGTGGTGGATGACAACGAGAGCGCCCGCAACGTGATCTCCGATTACATGACCTCCTTTACCTTCAAGGTGACCAAGGCGCGGGATGGCAAGGAGGCCATGGTCGCCGTTCAGGAGGCGGACATGTCTGGCGAACCCTTCGATCTGGTGGTCATGGATTACATGATGCCGGAAATGGACGGCATCACCGCAACGGCACTCATGCGCAAGGAACTAGACTTGAACCGGATGCCGGTGGTGGTCATGGCCACTGCCTACGGAGAGGAAAACGTGGTCAAGCGGGCGGTTCAGGAAGCCCAGGTGGATGGTTTTCTGGTAAAACCCATCAACCAGAGTCTGCTGTTTGAATCCATCATGGAGGCCTTTGGCCGTAGCGATGCCATTGGCAAAAAGAGTGGCGTGGTGTACGCCAGTGTGCGGGATTTTCTAGCGGTTCTGTCCGGGGCCGTCATCCTGTTGGTGGAGGATAACGAGATCAATCAGCAGGTGGCCAGGGAACTGCTGGAACAGGCCAATGTGACGGTTTTGCTGGCGGCCAATGGCCTGGAGGCGGTCAATCGGGTGACCCGGGAGTTTATGGACGGGGTGTTGATGGATGTGCAAATGCCGGTGATGGATGGTCTCGAAGCCACCCGGGAGATTCGCAAGGATCCCCGATACGCCACATTGCCGATTCTGGCCATGACCGCCAATGCCATGTCGGGGGATCGGGAACTTTGTCTGGAAGCGGGCATGCAGGATCACATCGCCAAGCCGGTGGATCCTCGCGAGATGTACGCCACCCTGGCCCGCTGGATCAAGCCCGCCCACCCCAAACCCCTGCCCGCTGCTTTGGATCAACGGGAACAGGAAGCGGAAGCGAAAAACCCTCCTGCATTGCCGAATATCCCGGGCCTGGATACCCGGAGCGGGGTGCGGCGCATGGGGGGGCAGGTCAAGGGTTATCTGGAACTCCTCGCGAAATTTCGCGCCAACCAGGGAGGAGCGGCCACGGCCCTGGCAGAGGCCCTGGCGGCCAGGGATCTAAACACCGCACAACGGCTTGCCCACACCCTGAAGGGGGTTGCCGGCACCATCGGGGCGGATGCGCTTCAGGAAAAAGCCAGGGTTTTGGAGTCTGCCCTCAAGGAAGGCCTCCCGTTCGGGCAGATTGATGCGCTGTTGGCCGATGCCGCAAGCGAACTGGACAGGATTTGCCTTGCCCTGGATACGCTATTGCGCCAGCACGAAAAAAACGACATGCCATTATCCGGCACGGCAGAGACCCCGGAAATCCTTGTGAAACGAACTGATCTGATGAGACAGGCCTCCCAACAATTGGCCTTTTTTGACGCAGATGTGGAAAACACCCTGTCGGCACTCCGTCAGTGTGCCTTGTCAGGGGAAGTACTCGACTGGATCGGCCGAATTGAAAAACAGGTGGCGCAATATGATTTCGAGGCCGCCGGAGAATCGCTGAAAGAATGCGCCAACGCCCTGGGTGTTGAATGGGAGAGCAAAGATGTCTAACCCTACGGTCAAACCCTCCATCCTGATTGTCGATGACACCCCGGAAAACCTGGATGTTCTCAAGGCTGCCCTGATGGACGAATACCAGATCCGTCCGGCGCTCAACGGCCCCCTGGCGTTGCGGCTGGCGGCCATGGAACCTCAGCCGGATCTCATCCTGCTGGACATCATGATGCCGGGCATGGATGGTCATGAAGTCTGCCGGCAATTGAAAGGTGACCTGCGCACCCGGGATATTCCGGTGATCTTTGTCACCGCCAAGACCGACGACAAGGATGAAGTAGAAGGGTTTCAGATGGGCGCTGTGGATTACATCGCCAAACCCATCAGCTTGCCTACTGTCAAGGCCCGGGTGCGAACCCATCTGGCCTTGCGCCATTTCAATCGGGAAATGGAGGAAAAAAATCGTCGGCTCTATGAGATCAATGAACGCCTGACCGACAGCATGGAGCAATTGTCTGCCTCGGAAGAACGCTTCCGCAGTCTGGTGCAAACCATCCCGGACATTGTTTACAAGATCAATGAAGAAGGGCGATTTACCTTTCTGAACAAGTCTGTCGAACGCCTGGGCTACCACCAGTCGGATCTGATCGGCAAGCATTTTACCGAGATCATTCACAGCGCGGATATCAAGGACGCCAGCCTGCAACAGGTGTTGGAAAGAATTGGCAGTGGCACCTCCAATCCCACTCAGAAGGTCTTCGATGAGCGCCGCACGGGTCTTCGCATGACCGTGGGCCTGGAAATTCGGCTGAAGAGCAAATCGGGGACAATGAACGAGATCTATGAATTGCAAAATATTGATCAGCACGGCGTTCATGTCGAGGTCAACAGCACCGGCCTGTATGGCGAGGTGGGCCAGGAGACCTCCTGCCGCACTCGCCAATATATTGGCACCGTCGGGGTGATTCGGGACATTACGGATCGCATGAAGATTCAACAGGCCTTCATGGAGGAAAGAAAACTGCTTCGACAATTGATTGATGCCGTGCCTCTGGCGATTTTCTTTGTGGATGGTCTGGGCCATCTGGTTTTTTCCAATGAAGCCTTCAATCAATTTCTGGGTATTACGCCGGTTCATCCGGAGGGGATCGGGCTTGCCGAGCTGTTTTGTGCCGATGACCATCCCAAAATCCAAGCCCTGCTGGAAACGCTTCTCGAAAATCCGGAAAACGACCGGGTGCACCAGGAAATGCCGTTGTGTTCCTGCCACGATCGGCAACACGACATGAATGTCATCCTTCTCAAGTTTCAAAGATTGTTTCCTGTTCAACCTGCGGTCATTGGCGTGCTGGTGGACATCACCGAACAACATGAGGCCAATGCCCAATTGATTCAGGCCAGGCAGCAGGCCGAAGCACTGGCGGAAAAGGCCGAAATGGCCAGCCGTGCCAAGGGAGACTTTCTGGCCAACATGAGTCACGAAATTCGTACGCCCCTGAATGCGGTCATTGGCATGACCTACCTCTGTCTTCAGACCGACTTGACCACGAAGCAACGGGATTACCTGAACAACGTCAGCATCAGCGCCAATTCTCTGCTGCAACTCCTGAACGACATTCTGGACTTTTCCAAGATCGAGGCCGGCCACCTGGATCTGGAGATGGTTCCCTTTGCCCTGGATGACGTCATCAGCAACGTCGTCAACATCGCGATCCTTCGTATCGAGAGCAAGCCGCTGGAAGTGGTGACTTTCATTGAACCTGGCGTTCCCGGGCGGCTGGTGGGGGATCCCTTGCGGTTGGGTCAGGTGTTGAGCAATCTGGCCACCAATGCGGTCAAGTTCACGGAACGAGGTGAGATAGAGATTCGGGTGGAGCGGATCGGCGAGAGCCAGGGTTCGGTACGGCTTCGATTTTCGGTGCGGGATCAGGGGATTGGCATCACCCCGGAGCAACAGGCGGGATTGTTTCAATCCTTTAGCCAGGCCGATGGTTCCATCGCCCGCCGGTATGGTGGTACGGGTCTTGGGCTCGCAATCAGCAAGCGTCTGGTGGAACGCATGGGCGGCACCCTTCAGGTGGAGAGCGCCCTGGGTCAGGGGAGTACCTTTGCGTTTACACTGCCCTTCGAATGGGGCGATGGAGAAGAAGCGGAAACGCCCTTTCGCCGGACCCAGACACGGCGGATACGGGTGGATCATGTGCAAAAGGCCCGGCTCGCCAGGATTCGAGGCGCCCGAGTGCTGCTGGTGGAAGATAACCGCATGAACCAGGAGATTGCGCTCGCCTTGTTGAACCATGCCGGGGTGGTGGTGACCCTGGCCAATAGTGGTGAAGAAGCCCTGACCCGATTGGCCCAGGAAGATTCCTTCGACTTGGTGCTGATGGACATTCAGATGCCGGACATGGATGGCTTTGAGACCACCCGGCGCATCCGGACAGATGAAAGGTTCCGGGCGCTGCCAGTGGTGGCCATGACCGCCCATGCCCTGGTCGGTGACCGGGAAAAATCCCTGGCGGCGGGCATGCAGGATCACATCACCAAGCCCATCGAGCCAACCCAGCTTTTCGCCACTTTGATCCAGTGGATCCCGCCCCGGCCAAAGGCAGCTTCAGACCTCCCGGAAGATGGCGAAGATGGCGAGGATGGCGAGGATGTGTGTGAAGATCCGAACTGGCCGGAGTTGTCCGGCATAGATACCCGTACAGGTCTGAGGCGGGTTGGCGGAAACCTGGCACTCTACCAAAAGATGCTGCGTCATTTTGGCGAGGAGAGACAGGGTTTTGTGGCGGAGTTGACCCGGCTGATCGCGGCCGGGGAATGGGAAAACGCCCGGCGCCTGGCGCATACGGTCAAGGGCATCGCGGGGAGTTTGGGCATGACGGAACTCCATCGCGCCGGTCAGGTGATGGAAGATGCCCTGATGACGAGTGAACAAGCGGCGTTCGCCATAGCCTTGCCCCCCATGACCCAGGCACTCAGCCAGGTCATGGAAGGGTTGAGCCGGTTACCGGAAGAAATCGCGCCCTCCAGACCCGACACCCAACTGATCTCCGAGAAAGAGGTCAATGCGCAAGCCCTCCCTCTGGTGACCGATATGTTAGGGTTTCTGGAAGTAGATATTGCTGTGGTACAGGAAAGGTTGAAGCGGCTTCGTCCTCTTTTGCAGGAGGGTTCCCATG
>JBAXSA010000139.1:0-7532 GCA_037130945.1 Pseudomonadota bacterium
GGCATCACGGAAGACTTGAAGGTGGAATCTAGCGTACAGCGGATTCGTGCCCAACCAGGGGATTGCCTGATCCTGACAACCGACGGCACCATTGACGCCCGCGATCCGTCAGGCGAGTTCTTTGGTTATCCGCGCCTGCGGGAGGCCATCCTCGGCTGCCCGATTGGCGGGAATATCACGGCGGCGATTGGCCAGGCTCTCGAACACTTTTGCCAGGATGCCCCCCAAGACGACGATATCAGCCTGGTCGAGATCCCCTTGACGGCCCTCAGCCTCACAAGCCACGACTCGCGGCTTTCTGTCCCGGTGCCCCAAGAGGGCGTTCAGATCGCCAAAACCCTGGTTCATGATGGCATGGACATCAGTTTGACGCTGTTTGCCTATCATTTGAGGCAGGGCGTCGATCCCATTCCCTTCATCATCGGCCAGGTCGAAGAGATAGAACGCCTGGGGATTCACCGGAGTGCTTTTTTTACCATCCTAACCGAATTGTTCGTCAATGCGATGGATCATGGAGTACTGCGGCTCGATTCGATTTACAAATCCAGTGTCGATGGCTTTGATGTCTATTTTGCCGAACGTGCCAAGCGTTTGCAGGCACTTCAGGAAGGTTTCGTGCGCCTCCGGATCCATTCCTTGCGCAGTGAAACCGACACGGGCTTCGCCAGCGGCCGCCTCCTGATCGAGGTTGAAGACAGCGGGATGGGGTTTGAACATGGCACCCTCCTGGGTCAGGACGGTTCTCAGGAGGATCCTCTGAAGTCCAGCGGCCGTGGCCTGCTTCTGGTCAAGAGCCTGGCAAAGTCGGTGCAATATCACGGGTCTGGCAACCGGGTCACCGCGACCTTTACCTGGTCAAACAGTTAATCTTTGCGACAAAATGCGACAAAATTTTTATAACCGTTTATTAGATACCGCTCGATGCTGCTGGCTCGGGGGGGGGGTCATCATCGCGCTGGCCGCGCCTCTGGGTGCCTGGGAGACCCGGCTTCAGGACGGCTCCCCGGTCACCATTGATCCCGATACCCGCAAGCCGGTTGTCTCAGAAAGCCAAAGGTCTTTGTGGGATGGCATCCATCGCCTGGAGGATGGCAGTATCCTCACCATCCGCCAGGGAGTGGCAGTGCCGACCGAATCCCTGATTCATCCGCCAGATCCACCCCTACCCCACCCGGCCCGGACTGGTGAAACCTCCCCTTGTCAACCGCTGATCGACAAGGTGTGTGGTGTTAGCCGAGCCTGCGCTCACAGTGCGGCTTGCAAGACTGCGGAGCAGCTCGGCCGGTTTGAAGCCGAGGAACAACGAGAAAAAGGCCTTCGTCCCGGCCGGATCAGCGAGGGCGGACAACAGTGCCAGACCGCCCTGGCGAATCACCACTACTTTGTGGCCTGCGGGGGCGAATGGCCTTCCGATGATGCCTGCCGCCGTCTGGTACTCAAGGTCTGTGGTTCGCACGATGCCTGTAGCAGCCGCGAATCTTGCCGAATCACCCGGCAGCTCCAGGATCTGGAACGGCAAGACAAAAAACGCGGTTTGCCGGCGGGCGCAAGCGGTTCTCAATGCGAGGAAGCCTTACAACGAGAGGCTTTCTTTCAGGTTTGTGACGATTCCCGTACTCCCTGAGCCGCCCTTTTTTTGCCAAGCAGCTATCACATGATCCACGGGAAGGCCTTTCGCATCCATCAAGACCAGGGCCAACACCGGGCCGCCCTCGAGGATTGGCTGCGTCCATCCGCTGCCGAGGGTGAATTGGTGATTCGCACCCGCTATTCTGCCATCAACTATAAAGACGCCCTAGCCGGCACCGGACGTGCCCCGATCATCAAAAACCCGCCCCGGGTGGGCGGGATTGACTGTGTCGGAGAGGTTGAAATCTCCCGCTCACCGCTGTTTCGCGAGGGAGATCTGGTGATTGTCGGCAGCGCGGGGCTCGGGGTCTCGCACGATGGCGGATACGCCACCTGGGTTTGCGTTCCCGCTGACTGGGTACTTCAACTGCCGGCCGGTCTCGGCCCCTTTGAGGCCATCGCCATTGGCACGGCGGGCCTGAGTGCCGCACTCGCCATTCATCGCCTGCGGCACCATGGGCAAACTCCGGATCGGGGCCCTCTGGTGGTCACCGGTGCCACCGGCGGTGTCGGCTGCCTGGCGATCGACATGTTGAATGGTCTGGATTATGAAGTGGTCGCCACGACCCGCAAGCCCGGTGCCGAAGGATTCTTGCGCGGGTTGGGTGCCAAACGGGTGATTTCGCCAGCCGAGATCGCACCCGGTGAGCGGCCCCTGGAGTCCGCACGTTGGGCGGGTGCCGTTGATACCGTTGGGGGCAGCATACTGGCCGCGCTGATCCGCACCCTCATGCCCGGCGGCAACATTGCCGCGATTGGCCTCGCGGCTGGCAGTGAGCTGCACACCAGCCTGATGCCCTTCATTCTGCGCGGCATCAACCTGTTCGGCATCGATACCCCAGGCTGTTCCCAGGCATTGCGCAGGCGTTTGTGGGAACACCTCGGCAGCGATCTAAAACCGCAGCACATCGAGGACGTGGTTTTCCGGGTGATTCGGCCCGAACAGTTGCCGGAAGCCTTTGAGGATCTGTTGGCGGGGCACCATATGGGCCGGATTCTGGTGCAATTCGCCGACGATGGGATCCCGCATCGTCCAGCCCGGGTGAATCGCACGGACATCTAATCTTTTATCGGGTCTTGTGGTATGGTTTGCAGCCATCGTGCCAACAGGTGATGCCTAGCCGTGTCCAACATGCCGCCTCAATCTTCAGCCACCATTCCCGACCTCACCGACACCGAATACTGGGTGGTCAGAACGACTTTGCGCGAACGCTATGCTCAGGACATTCCCATGGAACAGGCGGATGCCGAGATTCGCATCAATCCTGCGGATCGAACCCTGAGCCTGTGCCCCGTGATTTATTGGGAACGGGAGGGCTGCCATTTTGTGTTGGTCAAAACTGGCGAGAGCCGCTATCGTTGCCAGTTTTATTATCGTCTGCATCGCCAGATGAGTACCGATATTTCCGAATATGATCATATCGGCGAGTGTACGGTGAGTCTGCTGCAAGCCCAGGCCGATCATGTCGCCCAAGAACGGGGCGACCTTCCCATCAAACGGCGCTTATCCGTTGGGTGACCCGCCGTCCGTGAGAGTAACCCGTTGCCCGTCTTTTCATCACACCCTTTTGGCATCACAGGATATTTTCTGAGGAATCCCATGGTTAAAAAGAACGCTTTTTATGCCCAATCCGGCGGGGTCACCGCCGTCATCAACGCCAGCGCCTGTGGGGTCATCGAGACCGCCCGCCGGCATCCGGACAAAATCGCCAACGTCTATGCTGGCCGTAATGGCATCATTGGCGCGCTCACCGAGGATCTGATCGATACCGCCCAGGAGTCCGCTGTGGCCATTGCGTCACTGCGCCACACCCCCTCCGGAGGCTTTGGCTCCTGCCGCTACAAGCTCAAATCCCTGGAGGCCAATCGCCGGGAATACGAGCGTCTGATCGAGGTTTTCAGGGCCCATGACATCGGCTATTTCTTCTACAACGGTGGCGGCGATTCCGCCGATACCTGCTACAAGATCTCGCAATTGTCCGAGGCCACAGGTTTTCCGATTCAGGCCATCCATGTACCCAAAACCGTGGATAACGACCTCCCGATTACCGACAACTGTCCGGGGTTTGGCTCGGTGGCCAAGTACATCGCCGTCTCCACCCTGGAGGCGAGCTTCGATGTGCGCTCCATGGCCAAAACCTCGACCAAGATCTTCGTACTTGAGGTGATGGGCCGCCATGCCGGCTGGATCGCCGCCGCCGGCGGTCTTGTAGAAGACCAGGGTATTCCGGTGGTGGTTCTGTTCCCGGAGGTGCCGTTCAACCAGGAACATTTCCTCGCCAAGGTCCAGTCGCATGTTGAAAAACAGGGCTACTGCACGGTGGTGGTGTCGGAGGGATGTCATTGGCCGGACGGCAAATTCCTGGCCGAACAGGGCACCCGCGACGCTTTTGGCCACGCCCAGCTCGGGGGTGCCGCCCCGGTGGTCGCGCAGATGATCAAGGAGGCGTTTGGCTACAAATTCCATTGGGCGGTCGCCGATTACCTCCAGCGTGCGGCGCGGCACCTGGCTTCGCGCACCGATGTCGAGCAAGCCTACGCGGTGGGCAAGGCGGCTGTGGAGTTTGCGGTGGCGGGTCATAATTCCGTTATGCCCGCCATCCTCCGCAAGTCTTCCTCCCCCTACCTCTGGGAAGTCGGCATGGCAGCGCTCTCCGATGTCGCCAACGTCGAAAAATTCATGCCCAAGGAGTACATCAGCCGGGATGGCTTCGGCATCACGGAGGCTTGTAGGGAATATCTGTTGCCATTGATTCAGGGTGAGGATTATCCTCCCTATGTGAACGGCTTGCCGAGCTATGTCACCCTGAAGAATATTCCAGTGGTGAAAAAACTTTCTGGAGAATTCAAACTATAAAAGCCCCTCCATGGGGCATCGAGGGATTAGGAGGAGTGTGAGGTTTTGGCCGCCCCGGCGGCATTTTTCGGTTATTTTGATTATTTTGCTAATACAAATTGTGGGAGAGGAGATGCTTTCATGAACTACGGTTTATTGTTTGCCCTGTTATGCGGGGCTGTGGCGTTGGCCTATGGGGTCAAGTCCATCAAGGAAATTCTGGCCCTGCCAGCTGGCACGGCGCGGATGCAAGAGATTGCGGCGGCCATTCAGGAAGGTGCCCAAGCCTTTCTCAATCGTCAATACACCACCATTGCCATGGTCGGTGCCGTATTGTTCCTCATCATCTGGGTTTTCCTCGGGGGACGCTCGGCGTTTGGTTTCCTGTTGGGCGCGGTTTTATCGGGTGCAACAGGCTTCATCGGCATGTATATCTCGGTTCGGGCCAATGTACGCACCGCCGAGGCCGCCAACGGGGGGCTCAACAACGCCCTGCAGGTGGCCTTCAAGGGGGGGTCGATCACGGGTCTTCTGGTGGTGGGTCTGGCTCTTTTAGGGGTGACAGGTTATTACGTCATTCTCACCAGCCTCTTGGGCGCTAGCCCCAAGGAGGCCACCGATGCCTTGGTGGGATTTGGTTTTGGCGGTTCGCTGATCTCCATCTTCGCCCGGCTGGGCGGCGGCATTTTCACCAAGGGCGCGGACGTGGGTGCCGATCTGGTGGGCAAGGTCGAGGCCGGTATTCCCGAGGACGACCCCCGCAACCCGGCGGTGATCGCCGACAATGTCGGAGATAACGTCGGCGACTGCGCCGGCATGGCTGCGGATCTCTTCGAGACCTACGCGGTGACCGTGATCGCCACCATGCTGCTGGGTTCGCTACTGATCAAGGGCAACACGAATGTTGTCGTCTATCCCCTGGTGTTGGGGGGTGTTTCGATTATTGCATCCATCATTGGCACCTACTTCGTCAAGGCCGAACCCGGCAAGAAGATCATGAGCGCCCTTTACAAGGGGCTCTATTGGGCGGGCGGAATCGCCGCCATCGCCTTTTATCCGGTGACCATGAGCATGATGAGCGGCATCCACGACCTGAGCCCGTATAACCTCTATCTGGCGTCCCTGATTGGTTTGGCCCTGACCGGCGCGATGGTCGTCATCACCGAGTTCTACACTGGCACCCAGTTCTCGCCGGTACGCCACATCGCCGAGGCCTCGACCACTGGACACGGCACCAATGTGATTGCTGGCCTGGGCGTCTCGATGAAATCCACCGCCGCCCCGGTGCTGGCCGTCTGCGCTGCGATCATGGCCTCTCACTATCTGGCCGGGCTTTATGGCATAGCCGTCGCGGCGACCGCCATGCTCTCCATGACCGGCATCATCGTGGCTCTCGACGCTTACGGCCCCATCACTGACAACGCCGGTGGCATCGCCGAAATGGCGGAACTTGACGATAAGATCCGCGCCATCACCGATCCTCTGGACGCCGTGGGCAATACCACCAAGGCGGTGACCAAGGGCTACGCTATCGGTTCAGCAGGTCTCGCCGCCCTGGTGCTGTTTGCCGACTATACCCATGCCCTGGATGCTGCTGGTAAACATCAGGTATTCGAGTTGTCAAACCCCCTGGTGATTATCGGCCTGTTCATTGGCGGTATGGTGCCCTATCTGTTCGGGGCGATGGCGATGGAGGCGGTGGGACGTGCCGCCGGTGGCATCGTTAACGAGGTGCGTCGCCAGTTCCGGGAGATGCCCGGGATCATGAACTACACGCAAAAGCCCGATTATTCCCGTGCCGTAGACATGCTCACCAAGGACGCGATCCGCGAGATGCTCGTGCCGTCCCTGTTGCCCATTCTGGTGCCTGTTCTGGTCGGGGTGGTACTGGGCCCGGTGGCGCTTGGCGGTTTGCTGATTGGTACCATTGTCACGGGACTTTTCGTGGCGATCTCCATGACCACGGGGGGGGGTGCCTGGGATAATGCCAAGAAGTACATCGAGGATGGCCATTTTGGCGGCAAGGGCTCCGACGCCCACAAGGCGGCGGTGACGGGTGATACCGTCGGCGACCCCTACAAGGATACTGCGGGCCCCGCCATCAACCCGCTCATCAAGATCATCAACATCGTGGCGTTGATGATCGTTCCGCTGTTGTAGTCCCTAAGCCACCCTTCAGGCCCCTCGTTGCGAGGGGCCTGAGCCATCAGCATGAAACTGGCTGCTAGCGGGCGTAGTCCCTAACCGTCAGCCAGGCATTTTCCCCCGAGCCACTCTTATGCCGGATCGTTCGCGCCCAGCGGTTTTTATGGCGATCATATCGCTGGATCACCCGAAGCAGTTCGGCTGGGGTCAGTGAAATGGGATCCTCGAAGAGTTCGTACTTGGCGGCCGCCTGATAGTCTGCGCGCCAACGCGGCTGAATCACCCGACTGGCCCATTCATGAGAGGCAATCTGGGTCATGAAGAGTTTTTCCTCCAGTTCCCGGGTATGGTGCTGCCGGACAAAATCCTTGAGGATCCGGAAGATCGGAAAGTGAACGTACAGGCGTTCGTCATCAATACCGACATCCTGCCCAGGACGCTGCTGGCGGTAGTTGTAGTAGCAGGCATCGACGACTGACAGACGCTCGGCCAGGGCCAGCGTCATGAAATGAAACGGCAGGTCATCGAAACGCCGGAGGGTTCTGGGAAAGTCGATCGCGTTGTCGGCTAGAAAATCCCGCCGGTAGATTCGCCGCCAGATACTGGGACGCCAAGGGATGAGATCCGCCGGGTTGGCCACCAGTCCATTACCCTCACCAATTTTTTGAGTCAGTGACAGGGGCTCGCGCACATCCGAGCGACTGTTGTCGCTGTCGTAGCATTCTCGGTAGCCGCACTGGGCAATATCACTGCAAAAACGTACCGCCGATTCAGCCAACGCCTGAAACATGGGCTGATCCACCCAATCATCGCCATCGACCAATCCGACAAACATCCCGGTAGCCGCAGCAAGGCCATTGGATCGGGCGGTTGCGCAACCGGCATTCGGCTGGTGGATGACCCGAACCCGTGGATCCCGTTT
>JBAXSA010000140.1:0-7456 GCA_037130945.1 Pseudomonadota bacterium
CGGCCTACCTCGCTTGGGCTGCAACATGGACGCAGCAACACCAGGAGAGAATAGCTCTTGCAAAACCTCCGAGGCGGGGCGGGCGTGTGAGAAATCTTCAGCCGTCCATTCGGGGTTTTCATCCTCAAGCAACTCAAGTTTCTGTCCGTCTGACATATCGGTTGACCTCCTTACGGTTGGCCTTTCTGAAACTGATGACATGCACAGCATCATCGCGCGGCGTAAAAACCACCGCATGGAGACGCTCACCAATGTACCCAAAAACCCGAAACCGCCGTTCCCCATAATCTCGACGGTCATCCTGGATAACCACGGCGGAAGACCAATCAAGATCCGCAACCCTCTCGAATGGCAAACCGCGCTCTACGATGTTCCTGGCGGATTTTTTTGGGTCGTAGGTGATCTTCATGGCTATTATTGTACCCACAAAATAAAAACTATCAAGAATTTTATGTGGGTACACTTGTCCGTTAAAGACTATCCAAATCTATTATGATGGATCGGGCGGGTGGATCGCCTCTTTTCCAAAGGATGATGGGTACCTTCATGAGCAGCCACATCAAAGCACGTTCATTATCCTCGAAGCGGAACGAAAGACCGGCTTCATTTCTGGCCATGGGAATCTGGCGTGGCTTCGCCATGGCCGCCTATTGCCTGCTCTCCCCCGCAAGCCTCGCTGACTCGCTGACTGATCGCATGAACGATGCCGCCGTGCGCCTGATGTGCTTCGGGGACAATGGCAAAATCGCCACCGGATCGGGTTTCGTGGTCGGTGGTGGGGACTATGTGGTGAGCAACTGGCATGTGGTGGCTTGTACCACCACCGGAGGCAGGGCCGGGATTCTGCTCGACGCCAGACGACTTGATGTGGTGGCCGTCGAGGTTAAGGCCCACGATGCCAGGAAGGATTTGGCAATTTTGCGCCTGGATCGCCGAATCCACCGATCCGATGCGCCCTTTGCCACGGTCGCCACCCTGGAGAAGCGCGACCCAGTAGTGGCGGTAGGATTTCCAGGGGCGGCGGACGAGATGGCGGGCAGCGAGTCGCTCAGCGAGGCGACCTTCACCGAGGGCGTGGTGAGCCGCATCCTTCCGCCATCCCCGGAGCAGGCGACAGCACACTTGGTGCAAACCAGCGCGGCCATCAATCCCGGCAACTCCGGCGGCCCCCTGTTTGATCAATATGGGCGAGTCATTGGTATCAACACGCTAAAAGCGCTGGTTGCGGTGGCCACGGTGAGTGGACAAGGAAATTCCATCACCCTGCAACGCGTGGCGGCGGGAGAAGGCATCGGATGGGCGGTGGTGAGTGACGAGATTCTCCCTTTCCTCGACCGGCTAGGCATCCCCTACAGGGTTAGCACGACCCGGCCCAATGCCCTGTTGCGGCTGTGGTACCGGGAACCGTTCCTGGCTATCATGGCGCTGTTCTCGCTCGTGATCCTGGCGGCACTGGGGATGGCAATGACCCAGCGAGGTCGTACCCTAGTCAAAGATGGCGTCAGCCGTATCATCCGCACGCCCCCAAAACCCACCCCGTCTCGGCCCGTATTACGCGGGGTGAGTGGCCCCTACGCCGGACTCAGCATTCCCCTCGGTGATAAACCCGTAGCCATCGGGCGCGATCCGGACATGGCACAGTTGGTGTTGCCGCCGCAGTGGGAGGGTATTAGCAGACGCCACGCCACGGTTGCTTACGATGCGCGGAGAGGGCTGTTTCGTCTGGAGGATTGCCGGTCATCCAATGGCACCTTCGCGGATGGCATCGCCCTGGCATCGGGCCAGCACCGCAACCTGCGGCCAGGGGCGAGGTTTTACCTGGGCAACCCCAAAGTGACCTTCGAGGTGATTCTGGAATCATGACGACACTGGCCTTTCGTACCGCGACCCTCAGCCACACCGGCGGGCGCCCCATCAACGAAGACGCCTGTGGCTACCGGAACGGCTGCTGGGTAGTGGCCGATGGCCTCGGTGGCCACGGGGGTGGCGAGGTGGCCTCGCGGTTGGCCGTGGATAGCCTGCTGCAACAGGCCGATCTCCCCCTCCCCATGGACGCAGCGGGGCTGATCCAGGCACTCGCGGCAGCGGAACAGGCCATCCATCACCAACAGAAAACCGATTCGCGCCTGAGCCAGATGCGCACCACCCTGGTGCTGCTGTGCAGCGACGGCCATAACGCCCTATGGGCGCACATCGGCGACAGCCGTCTGTACCACCTGCGGGATGGGCGTATTCACTTCCAGACCCGCGACCATAGCGTGCCCCAGGCGATTGCCGATGCGGGCGAGATTGCCCCAGCCGAGATCCGTTTCCACGAGGATCGCAATCGCCTGCTGCGCAGCCTGGGCAATGACAAGGCCCAGCGGCCTACCCTGGCCGAAGCGCTGCTGCCGCTCCGCGCCGGGGATGTCTTCCTGCTTTGCACCGATGGTTTTTGGGAGTATGTCACCGAGGCGGAGATGGAGGTCACACTGGCCAAGGCCGCGAGCCCAGGGCAGTGGCTCCAGTCAATGGCCTTCGTGCTATTACGCCGTGCCACCGCAGTGCATGACAACTACACCGCATTGGCTGTTTTTGTTGATCCCTGGAGCCCCGAGCCATGAGACCGCGCAACCGCGAAATCAACATCTTCGACATGAACCTGTTGAACGTCATTTCCAAGGCGATGGCGGCGTTCCTGATCGTCATGGTCATCCTGATGCCGTACTACAAAAAGGAGAAGATCGATTATCAGACGACCATTGCCCGGCTTCAGCAGACTGTGCAACAACTGCAAGCGGCACAGGCACTGTCTGCCGATGAGCAAACACGCCAGGCCCTGACCGAGGCTGAACAACAGCGGCAACGCGCCGAGGGCTTGGCGCGGCAACTGTCCAAGACCTTCCTGGTACTCTATGTGCGCTGGCAGACCCGGGACGACGTGGATCTGCATGTGGTAGACCCCTCTGGGGCCGAGTTCTGGTTTCAGAAAAAAACCATCGAGGGCCGTCCGGGCGAACTGAGCGAGGACAACATCCTGGGGCCTGGTAACGAGGTCTGGGAGATCCGCGACGCCCCGCCAGGGGATTACCGGATCTACGTTGAACTCTTCACCATCCGGGATGAGCGCAAACCGGTGGTGGTCAGGGGACGGCTGTTTCATCGCGACGGCAGTACGCCATTGCCAGAGGTGCCATTGTTACAGGCGCATCAAAGGGAGTTGATCGCGACCATCCATGTCGACAGCGGGGGAAACGTATTGGTGCGTTAGCAAGATGAACAGCGGTTAGAGAATCATTCAAAAGCGAGGTATGACGTGGGCATGATTTCCTGTGGCAAGGGCCATTTTTACAACGATGAGGCGCACTCCGGTTGCCCTTTTTGCGGAGTCCCGCTGGATCTGGGCGCGACCCGGCCGTTGGGTGGTAGTGTGACACCCGACCAGGGTACGACGAAGGCAGGCAAAACCCAGTCCGCCGGATCTCCGGCCGGGCGCGGTGGTCGTGACGTCGGCGAGACACGTCACCTCTGGGCTGACAAGATGGGCGGCATTGACCCGGTGGTGGGCTGGCTGGTCTGCGTCGAAGGCCCGGATCGCGGCCGCGATTATCGTATCCACGCCGAGCGCAATTTCATTGGACGCGCCCCGGCCATGGACATTGCCATTACGGGTGACCCGGCCATCAGCCGGGAGAATCACGCGGTGATCAGCTACAACCCCAAAAAACATACCTTCCGCATCGCTCCCGGAGACAGTCGGGGCATGGTCTATCTGAATGGCGACGAGGTATTGAGTGCCACCCCCCTGGTTCCCTACGACCTGATTGAATTGGGCGGCAGCAAGCTACAGTTCGTGCCCTTCTGCGGCGAACGCTTTACCTGGACGGTGGAGGGAACATGATCTGCACCTACGGTAAATCGATAGGGCTGTCCCCGTGGCTGCTTCTGCTTTTGGCCATTGCTTCCACCACGGTGAGTGCTGGAACGCCAACGGATATTGCGATTTCCCAGACCCTGACCGAGGGGCCGGCCATGACGGCCTATGTGGCGGTAACGGACGAGGCCGGAACGGCGGTGACCGGTATCGAGGCCAGCCAGATACGCGGTACGGTCGGCTCCCACGTCGCCGAGGTAAAATCCCTGATCCCCTTCGCCAACAGTGGTGAAGGGGTCGCCTACATCTTTCTGGTGGACATCTCCCGCTCTCTGTCCGGGGAACGCTTTGAGCAGATCAAAAAGGCCCTGCGAAGCTGGATCGCCACGTTGGGAACGCACGACCGGGTGGCTCTGCTCAGCTTCGGAACGGGTGTACAGACCCGGCTGGATTTTACCCGCGACATCGCAGCCCTGAACGCGGCCATCGATGGCTTGGCGCTGACGGATCGGCAGACATTTCTGCATCAGGCCCTGGTGCGGGGAATGGCTCTGGGCCGTCAGCACGCGGAGGGACTGCCGACACGGCGGGTGATCGTGATCCTGACCGACGGTATCGACGACGCGGCCGGTGGCGTGACCGAGCAAGAGGTGTCCGCACGAATGGCCGAAGGGCCGGTTCCCCTCTATGCCATCGGTTTCAGCAGTGTGCATGACCGAATCAAACGGGAGGCCGGGCTCAAGCTCTTGGGTCGATTTGCCCGCCAATCCGGCGGCATGTTCGTGGAGGCGGGCAGGGACGATCTGGCGACAACTTATGCAGCCATGAAGAAACGTATCCACGAGGTCTACCGGGCCACCCTGCGCTGTGCCGCGTGCGTGCTGGATGGCAACCGTTACCGCCTGCAACTAAGCCTGGTCAGTGCTGGGCTCACCCTCAACGACGGGGTGGATGTGCGCCTCTATCCCCTACCGCCACAGGCCGTACCGGAAGCCACACCCGCAACCGGAAGAGCGCCTGCGACGACCACACCAACACCGGCGACTCCCGCCAATCCGCCCCCATCCTCAATCAATATGGGCTGGTGGCTCTATCCGGTCATCGGAGTTTCATTGATCCTCTTGATCGGGGGGTTGATGCTGTATCGCCGGAGAAAAAAACCGACTACAACAGAGCCACCTCTGAAACCGGAAGAATCCGCCAATCACTCGCCTCCGCCACTGGCGGATTCCATCACAATCGCTCCGGCAATGGCTGCTCCGACGGTGGCTGCTGCTCCCGAATCTCCCCGATCCCCAGCGGGACGCCGCGTGCGACTGGTCTTCATGAACACGCAGCGGCGGGGCGACGAAGTGTCGCTGGTATTGGCACCCACGGCGATCCTGGGCCGTTCCGCAAGCTGCGCCCTGGTCATTTCCGGGGACGAGGAGGTCTCCTCCAGCCATGCCCGTTTGATGGCCGACGGCCGGCGGGTGGTGTTGGAGGATCTGGGATCCACAAACGGCACCTGGCTCAACGGCGTGGCCATTCGCGCACCCACCCCGGTCACCGCCGGTGACGTTCTGAAATTGGGACGAGCCGAACTGCGGTTTGATCCTTAAAGAAGGACAAATGACCATGAAACTGATACCGGGCAATGCCCAGTGGATCGGAACCCGCCAAGAGCAGCAGGATGCCTTTGGATTTTACGGTTACGGACAGGATGACTTTCGCCGCCACGGCGGGATCCTGATGGTATTGGCCGACGGCATGGGTGGCTTGAGCCGAGGCCGCGAGGCGAGCCTGCTGGCCGTGGAACGGATGATGGCCGCCTATGGGGAGAAGCACCCGGACGAGCCCATTCCGGACGCCTTGCTGCGTGCCCTCACGGCGGCCAACCAAACGGTGTACGAACTGGCCTGTGCTACGGATGGCGAGGGCCGTGTCGGCACAACCCTGGTGGCCGCAGCGGTGCATGAGGAAGGGGATCTTTACTGGGTGGCCGCTGGAGACAGTCGTCTGTATTTGCTACGCGCCAAGGATGGTACTCTGACCCAGTGTACCCAGGATCACAATCTGGGCTCGGAGTTGCTGCTCCAAGTAGCGGCTGGCGAATTGGATCGGGAACAGGCACTAACCCACCCGGATCAGGATGCCCTGACCAGTTTCATCGGCATGGCCGAGATCCCCAAGGTAGACCGCAATCTGCGACCTCTGACGCTAGAGCCAGGGGATCGGCTGATGCTATGCAGCGATGGCGTCCATGGCAGGTTGTCCGAGATGGAACTACCGAAACTACTGGCCGGTGAGGATCCCCAGTCCGTCGCAGAAACCGTCATCGAGGCGATCAAGGAGAAAGCAACGGACAACCAGGATAACGCCACCCTGGTGCTGATCGGGTGCCAAGACCACGTCGCGTCTGGGCATACTGAAGTGATTGCAAAAAAACTCGTCGTGGCGGGTGGATCGTGGTGCTGGCGATTGTTGTGGCGTTGAGAATCGTTGTAGCGCTGGGGATTTGCGGGTGGTTGGGATGGTGCGACCACTCAGAACCGACAACAACAGAGGTTATTCCGGGTAAGACACCTGAGTCGGACAGCCAAGAAACGAAGCACAAAGAATCTCCGACAGAGAAGGCACCCACGCCCGCTGGGCCATTGATACCGACCCCTCAGGCCAAAACAGCCGACTCATCCGCATCGACCGCAGTTCCGCAAGGGGCGATGCGCCAGCAAGGTTCCACGGAACCAGAGATAATCCCCTCATCCAAATCCATCCCCAATCCTTCGCGTGAGAGGCATAAAACCACCCACAAGTGAGGATCAAGCAGAAATGAATGAGTACACCGTCAATGTGGTGTTGTCAGATCTGGTCTGGATTCAATCGATCTGTTTCTAATCGAGGTCATCACCCTCCGCCATACCCTGCCACCCTCTTCTTCAGCTTCCGACTGGCGCTAAAAGTCACCACTCGCCGAGGTGAGATGGGTATCTCCTCGCCGGTCTTGGGGTTGCGGCCAGGGCGTGGTTTCTTTTCCAAGAGGTTGAAGTTCCCGAACCCTGACAGCTTGACCTGTTGGCCGGACTCCAGGGTCTGCTTTAGCTCATCAAAGACGACATCCACCAGGTCTTTGGCTTCCCGCACATTGATGCCGAGTTTCTGAAAAAGGTGGTCGGCGATATCCGTCTTGGTCAATGTCATGAATCGGTCTCTCCGTTGGCAAATGGCGATCAGGCTTCGAAAACACCCTGCGCGACATTCCGTTCTTTTAGCAACAAAGCAAGGTTGAATTGTGCATCCTCATTATCTTGCTCGGCTGCCTTGCGATACCAAATCACAGCCTCTCGTTTGTCCTGAGCCAATCCACGGCCTTCCGCATACATTACACCGAGGTTGAATTGTGCTTCCGCATCACCCTGCTCGGCTGCCTTGCGATACCAGACCACCGCCTCACGATCATCTCGCTGTACCCCTCGGCCATTTTCGTAAGCCACGCCAAGGTTGAACTGTGCTATTGCATCACCCTGTTTGGCCGCCTTGCGATACCACGCCACTGCCTCATCATGATTCCGCCTCACCCCCCGGCCATAACCATACATCAAGCCGAGGTTAGACTGTGCCATT
>JBAXSA010000141.1:0-7426 GCA_037130945.1 Pseudomonadota bacterium
GCCAGACGCCCTGGTCGATGTGGCGGGTGACGGCCGGCATTTCGAGGTGCAGGTGGTCAGCCCAGCCTTTGAAGGCTTGTCGCTCTTGGCGCGGCAGCGGCTGGTCATGGCCACCGTGCAGGAGGATATTCGCTCGGGACGCCTGCACGCCCTGAGCATCAAAACCTTGACCCCGGCAGAGCGCGATGCTGCGTGATGGGGATGATGCTTCAATGAGATCCAGCAACGGCCGATAACCCTACTGGGGAGATTCGTCCACCGTCCTCTTGGAGACATGTCATGCAGATCGCCCAATCCAATCTTCAGTGGGTCACCCGTCACCAGGCCGAAGTGACAGATACCCAGCGTGAGTCCCTTCGGTATTGGCGTGACGGTCAGGGCGAGGTAAATCTCACGCGAGAAACCTCACTCAAACCGCAACCCGCCGCGACATTGAAACTGTCGTCCCAGGCCCAACAACTGTTATCGTCTCAGCCCCAACAAGCCGCGAGTGCGACAGATCAGACGGCGTCCGAGGACGAGACCGATACGGGCGATTGGCGGATTAACCTCCTCAAAACCATTATTGAGCAACTCACGGGTCACAAGATCAAATTGTTCCGGCCGCAAGACGTTCAGGCTCATGGGGATGCTCAGACCGCACAGACCAGTCAGTCCACGCAGGGCAAGGGGCCGATCGAGCCGCCGCGAGCGGGTTGGGGGTTGGTCTACAATCAGACGAGCATTCACCAGGAAACAGAATCCAGCGAATTTCATGCCCAAGGCAAGGTGCGTACCCAGGATGGCCAGGAAATTAGCGTGAATCTCCAGGTCAATTTGAGCCGCCAGTTCATGGCCGAGAATCACCTCACACTACGCGCCGGGGATGCCCCAAAAGATCCACTGGTAGTCAATTTCGCGGGCCCTGCGGCAAGCCTCACACAACGCGACTTTCGCTTTGACATCAATGCCGATGGCCGGATCGAGCAGATGGCCTTCGTGAATCCCGGCAGCGCCTTTCTGGCCCTGGATCGCAACGCCAATGGGCGGATCGACAATGGCTCCGAACTCTTTGGTCCGACCACGGACAACGGATTTCAGGAACTAGCGGCTCAGGATGGCGACCATAACGGCTGGATCGACGCTAACGATCCCATTTATAGCCAATTACGTCTTTGGCACCGCGACGAGCAGGGCACTGAACACCTCTCGAGCCTGCAGCAAAAAGGCATCGGTGCCCTATACCTCGGCTACGGCGAAACCCCCTTCAAACTGGCCGATGCCCAGAATCAAACTCTGGGTCAGGTGCGTAGCACTGGCCTGTTTTTGCGAGAGGATGGAACCAGCGGGAGCCTGCAACAGATCGATTTGGTGGTCTGATGGCCCGGCTTAATAGCTGATGCTTTCCGAGGGGCCGTGGAGGAAGTAGCCCTGGGTGTAGCCCACGCCAAGCGTCCAGAGGATGGCCAGGCTGTTGGCGTCTTCCACGGAAACGGCGATGGTCTTGACGCCATAAGACTTGGTGAACTCGTTGATGGCGCGTATGGCTTTCTGTTTTTCCTGGCTTTTTGAAAGGCCCTGAATCAAGCTCGGCTCGAGCTTGACGAAGTCGAGTGGCAGATTCTTGAGAAGAATCTCGGGGTTTGGCAGCGCACCAAAATGATCGAGCGCGGTGTTGCAACGGAGTTTTTTCATGGCTTCCAGGAGGATTTTGGCCTCGTCCATGTGATCCCTGGCATAGGCCTCGCGAAGCTGGAAGGTGATCCAGCCGCCACGAGCCTTGGTCTCCCGGAGGCAATCGACGATCCACAAGAGCAATGAACTGTCACGCAGGGATGGCTCGGAGACGATGATGAAAAAATTCATCTTGCCGCCATTCTGGTTTTGGGTTGCCAGTTCCGCGATGGCATGGCGGATGACCCAACGGTCGATAGGGGTCATCTGGCCGTTGGCAATGGCCTGTTCCATAAAAACATCCGGCGTCAGTTCTTCATCGCGCTCGTTGAGTAGCCGCAGCATGACCGCGTAGTTTTCACGTGAATCGCCCTGAAGACTGACGATGGGTTGATAGACCAGACGGAAGCGATCCTCGGCCAGTGCCTTCTGAATCAACTGGCGGATATGGCGGTCGCTATCCGAGAGATTGTCATGGCCTGGCAGGCGATACTGTTCATAGCGGTTGCCGCCCCGATCATGAAGCTCCTGAGCCGTGAAATAGGCCGAGTTGAGAAGATCCTGAGCGGCGGTGGCGGTCTCTGCCTGGGCAATACCAATGCTACAAGTCAAGCCCGCAAGTTTTGGGGCGTAGGTGGAACGGTGGTTGCGCACGGCGGCCAAAATCCGCTCGGCCAGAGACTCGGCGGTTGCGGATACGGCGGGATGGCAGAGCAGCATAAAGACTTGATCACCAAACTCACTGACCAGGTCTTGAGGGCTCTTGAGCGTTTGAATCAGGTGTCCAATCTCCTTGACGACCCAATCGGTGATGCCTATGCCCAAGGTACGGCGCAATTCGCTAAAAGAATCCAGAAAGATGCAGATCAGAATGATGCCGCCGGATTGCTGGCGGGGATTCGCTAGCAGGGTTTCAAGCCTCTGTGTCAGCACCTTGCGATCAGGCATGGCATCCGCCCGGCGGTCAGGGAGCGTGATGGTGTCGGAGAGGGGGAGCGCGGTCGAATCTGGCAGAGGACTGGTTTGACGAACCGGGGATGGCGCAACCGCCACGGGGGGCGCTTTGACAGGGGGAGCGGCAGCCACAGGAAGCGCGGCGACCACTGCTACCGGCACAACGAGGGTGGGCGCGTTCGCCGGTGTGACGCGGATTTTCAGGCTGAGTTCACCATCGATAACGGTTCGTGTCAGGGTCAGCGTGGCCGGGAAGGGGGTTTGGTCAAAACGCATGCACTGCACTGCGAGATCCAAATTCCCGGCGTCTGGGCCGGAACGCTGGAAATCCCGCAAGGCGGTTCGGAGACGAAGACTATCCGCGCTGACAATGAGATCCAGCAATGGCAACCCTTCAATATCCTCTCGCGAGTAGCCAAACAGCTCCAGATAGAGGGCATTGGCTTCCAGGTGCATGCCGTCCTGGACAAAGGCAACGGCGTCCTGCGTATTTTCCAGAGCTGTCATCCAGCGTTGCTCGGCCTCATGTACGCGACCCTCCAGAATGTCATTGCTGCGGCGCTGGCGAAGATCCTGAAGCTCGCGATGAATGACAATCTTCAAGCGTTCGAGATCGTGGCGAGGTACCAAATCCCGAACCCCCTGGCGGAGAACGCCCAAGGCCCAGGTTTTATCCAGAGGTTCCTCAATCCCCAGAATCAGAACGCTGCCTATTTCGCCGTGGCTGAGTTTGAGAATCGGTGCCGGCAAGAGCGGGGTGCCCTGGGTGAGCAGGACAATAATCTCGGGAGGGGTATGGATCTGGACGGAAGACAGGGTCGTGCCGTCGGCAATCCACTGGTGATGTACCGGCAAACCGCCATGGCGCAGGGCTGAGACGATGGCTTCGGTTTCCTCGCCCGTGCCACCCACCACCCAGAGTTCAACGGCGGTCATTTGGGCGCTTAAGGGTTTTTTATCGCTGGACATAAAAAAAGCTACCAGATCCCACAGACCGCCAACGAAGGCCGGGAAGATTCCTCAGTCTGACAATGGCTGACAATCACGGAAACATTATAATAGCGACAGGATATTGTCGATTTTACCCGCGTCTAGATCCACCGGGCGGTCTTTTTTACTCTGGGGGAGCGCCTCGTCTGGGTCGTGCGCTTTGTCCGTATCCATGCTGGTGTTAAGGAAATTAAAACGGTCAAAGGCACCGGTGGAATCTTCCAGACGTGTCAACCGTACCTTCTGTGCCTCTTCTCCCTCCCTCAACAAGAGCGTTTGACCCACACGGTAGGTCAGGGGTGCTGTCAGCAGTGTGGCATTTTGTCCCATCGCGGCCAGGTTGGGCAGCAGCAAGGTTCGATGCATGACGCGAGGCTTCTTGTCTAGCTGGCAGGTTTCAACGGCACGCACCTCCGGAGAGATGAGTTCCACCCCCAGTTGCAGGCCTTCCCGGGCATCCTGTTGCAACCAACGGGTGACGGCCAGGCTGAGATGCTCTGGATAGTCGCTGGATTGAATGCCGAGCAGTTCGCCGACAGTCACCTCTGGAGCTTCTTTCTGGGCCTTCCAGTGGATGCAGTATCCCCCCGCGCTGCTGTTCGTGGCCCTAAAGCTGTTGACCACAAAGGCTGAGCTCAGGGAGTCTTCCGTCCAGATCCGGATAACCTCCTGGCTATTGGATCCGAAGGTTTCGTACCCGTCGAAACTGGATTCATCGGGCGGCCCGAGCAGGTCGGTACTGGGCAGATCATTGGTTTCCACGATTTCAAGCGAAGGGGCGGGGCGTACCTCAGGGGTGGCGGACTTATTCTGAAGTCGCGAGTAAATGGCGGACAAACCGGTGACGGCAGTGATTTCGTTGACGGTACTGCTGCGCATGAATTGCCGGCGCGGCGCGGCGCTCCAGGAGCGAATCAGCTGCCGGGCCAGGTGCTGGGTCATCAGAGTGAAGTCTTGGGCCACGCGGGGACTCAGGGGCTCGGCGGGAAAACCCTCATAACCCTCGCGCAGCGCGTAGACCATATCGTGGGTCTCGATGACCCGCACCACGTCGACGGCATCGGATGGAATCAGGACGCTGTGGGTGGGTGGGGCGTCTTCCTGATCACGCACTAAAAACCGGCAAAAACTCGGTTCCAGAAACCCAGATTCATGGATACGCATGGGTTTTGCCCAGGTCTCGATGCCCAGGTAAAAACGCTTGATCTCGTTTTGGCGCAACCGGGCGGGCGAGCCCAAGCCGAAGGCCATGACCTGCTGATAGGCTTGCTGGCAGGTCGTGGCAGGTCGAGTCTGGTGGGGATCGGGGGTGACCGGATGCCGTTCCAGACGGTGAACCACCGCCAGCCGGTAGAGCTGGTGAACGTCACGCCAAAAACCCTGCGGCAACAAATCGTAAATAATGGCGGCATGATAAACCGTATCCAGCGAAAACAAGAGCGCCCGCTGAATGGCGAGAACCAACTGTTCCCGGTCGAGCTGGTGCCCGGCCAGGAGATCCAGGATGGCGCATTGATGGCCAATCATCTGTTGGTAATAAAGCTCACGGCACAGCAAGGCGATGTTGTGGCGTTTTTCCGATAGGGGCAGAGGGGTGTTGAGAAAGTGCCGTTCCAGGTTGGTAATCAGATAACGCAGGGATTCGGTGAAGCAACTCAAGCCTTTGATCCGGATGGCCGGAGGCAGTTGGGCACGATTTGAGGCGATCAACTGACGATAAACTTGGCGAGCCAGATCCCCAAAGTTGGTGGTGGGGAGTTCCGCAACCCAGGCGGCGAGTTTTTGGGGGTTCAGCAGGGGAGACTCTGGATTGGGCGGTGCCTGGGTCGGGATTGGCAGGCTGAAGGTGAGGGAAGTCATCCGATTCTCCAGGGTATAAGGATAGGGGGAGGAAAGACCACAAGGATACCGTTGCTCTAAGTCAATCTTAAGTCTTAATCCTAATATATTACCTTATCTTAATTTGCTGGGTGGTTTCAGGACGACCTCATGCGGCGTTTGTTTGCTGCTGGCACCTGGGATTTCTCGCACCCACCGTGGCACCAGATAGCCGGGTAGCCGCGCCGCCAGGGTATCGAGCAGGCGGGCGGCCTCCGGGTCGGGTACCTGAAAATGGGCCGCGCCCGCCACCGGGTCGAGCTGATGCAGATAATAGGGTACAACACCCGCAGCCATCAGTGCTTCACTCAAAGTCACCAGGATCTCGGCCTGATCGTTGACGCCCCGCAGCAGTACCGATTGATTCAGCAGAAGCATGCCCGCCGATTTTAGCTGCTGTAAGGCCTGGCGGGCGGATTCATCGAGTTCGCCGGGATGGTTGCAATGGATCACCACGACCACCGGCAGGCGGCTGCCCGTCAACGTCCGCACCAAAGGTTCGGTGATGCGGTTTGGCAAGACCACGGGCACTCGGGTATGCAAGCGGAGACGCACGATCTGGGGCAGTCCGGCCAGGACGTCGAGCCATTGGCCCAGGTGCCGATCCGACAGGGTCAACGGATCACCGCCACTCAGAATGATCTCGCGGATCTCGGGGTGAGCGGTGAGATAGGTGCGGATAGCGGGCCAGCGATCCTGGGTAGCCCCTTGGCCGGTATAGGGAAAATGCCGACGGAAACAGTAACGGCAATGGACGGGACAGACCCCGGTGAGCATCAGGAGCGCCCGGCCATGATATTTGTGAATCAGTCCTGGTACGGGGCTGGCCGTAAGATCTCCCACGGGATCCCGGTTAAAACCGGGTGTCATGTCCTGCTCACAAGCCAATGGCAGCACCTGACGTAGCAAGGGATCCCCGAGGTTGCCGGCGGTCATCCGTGCGGCAAAGGATCGTGTGACACGCAGGGGGAATGCGGCGGCGGCCTGTCTGGCACCCTGGGCTATTTGTGGATCGGTCAGATCCAGCGCCTTGCACAGCGCGTCCGTTTCCCGGAAAGCCTCCGCCAATTCGTTTGTCCAGTCCTGCCCGCCTGGGGCACTTCGGGTTATCATGGAGGATTCCAACTGGCGCATTGATTGAGACCACATGGCAACCTATAGTACCAATGAATTCAAGGGCGGGCTTAAGATCATAATGGATGGGGATCCTTATACCATTGTTGAAAACGAGTTTGTGAAGCCGGGCAAGGGTCAGGCCTTCAGTCGCGTGCGCATCCGCAACCTCAAGACTGGCCGGACGGTGGAGCGAACCTTCAAGTCGGGCGATACGGTTGAGGCCGCCGACGTAGTCGAGACCGATCTGCAGTATCTCTATAACGACGGGGAATACTGGTATTTTATGGATACCGGAAGTTTTGAGCAGTTTACCGCCGACAAGAACGCCGTCGGCGAGGCGGCGAAGTGGATCAAGGGCGAGGATCTCTGCCATATCACGCTGTGGAATGGCGTACCCCTGCTGGTCGATCCCCCCACCTTTGTGGTTCTCCAGATCACCGAAACCGATCCCGGGGTGCGTGGCGATACCTCGGGCGGCGGTGGCAAACCCGCGACACTTGAAACCGGCGCCGTGGTGCGGGTACCGCTGTTTGTACAGATCGGCGAGATCATCAAGGTGGATACCCGAAGCGCCGAATATGTTTCGCGCGTCAAAGACACCTAGCCCCTGGCTGGATGAATCCCTCCGAAGACTGGCGCCCGCAGGCCTCGATGGCGGCCCTGCGGGCGCGGGCGCTACTTTACCAGCGTATCCGCAGCTTTTTTGAAGCTCGGGGCGTGCTGGAGGTAGAAACCCCCCTGGCTTCCCAGGCGGCCACCCTCGACCCGGCCCTGGATTCCCTGACGACTGGCGTCACGGGCCCCGGGTGTCCAGCGGGCCGGATCCTCTACCTGC
>JBAXSA010000142.1:0-7333 GCA_037130945.1 Pseudomonadota bacterium
TCGTCACCGCCAAGGTGCAGCCGCGAGAGGTCGCCGAGTTCAAGGCCATGGGTGCAGTGGGTGTGATTGCCAAGCCGTTCGACCCCATGGCGCTCGCGGATCAGGTGCGCAATCTCTGGAAAAATGTTTTTGGCCGCCGTCTCGGTGGGTGTGTGATTCAAAGTGATGGTTGGGAGGGGGGGAAAGAAGTTGATTTCGGCCAAATCCTAAGCAATGAGTAACCCCAGAGTGAATTATTTTTTACGTCGCCTGATGATGAGCAGCCGATTCACCAAAAATATCGGCTGGATTGGCATGACCGAGATCCTCAGCCGGGTTTCGCGATTGACGACCGTCATCGTACTGGCGCACTTTTTATCGCTGTCCGACTATGGTGCGGCGGCGATTGCCCTGACCGCCAACGAGTTGATCAAGGTACTGACCAACACGGGGGTTGGACAGCGGATCATCCAGGTCGATGAGGCGCATTTGTCGGCGGTCTGCAACACCGCATGGCGGATGAACTGGGTGATCTGCATCGGATTATTCCTACTGCAAAGCGCCATTGCGCCGTTTGTCGCCTGGTTTTACGACGCACCGGCCCTGACCTGGATGATTGTCGCGCTTGCGGGCGTTTATTTGATGATGCCGATCGGCCTGGTGCAGTGTTTTCTGATCCAGCGTCAGGGGCAGATGAAGCCTCTGGCGGTGACGGCCACCGTACAGATGACCCTCGACAATATCCTGACCGCCCTGTTTGCCGCCTTGGGGTGGGGCGCATGGGCCGTGGTGTTGCCGAAACTTCTGGTCGGACCCGTGTGGGTGATCGGCATGCTGCGCGCCTATCATTGGCAGTCCGATCCGGTGGCGGGCCAGGCCGATTGGCGCGAGATTCTCTCGTTTGGCCGATCCGTGCTTGGGGTGGAAACCTTGAAGACGCTGCGCCTGCATGCTGACCGTCTGATCCTCGGCGCGGCCTTGGGTGTCGAGGTCGTCGGGTTATATTTCTTTGCCTTTTCGGCCGGATTGGGGTTGAGCATGGCCTTTGTGACCTCGTTCGGCTCGGCTTTGTTTCCCCATCTGTGTGAGGTGAAAAATGACGTGGCTGGGCTTCGGGAGCGATGGTTCGGGGCCCTGAAACTGGCCGCCAAGGTGGCCGTGCCGGTCATGATTCTGCAAGCCGTGCTGGCACCCTGGTATGTCCCCATCGTTTACGGGGAACGCTGGCATGAGGCGATTCCAGCCTTGGCGATTTTGTGTCTGTCGGCAATTCCTCGCCCTTTCGCCGAGGCCGCCAGTCAACTGATGCGCGCTCGAGGACGGCCCGATCTGGATTTCTGGTGGAATATCCTGTTCACCCTGGTCTACTTGGCCGGGGTATCGGTTGCTGTTCGCTGGGGCATTTGGGGCGTCGTCATCACAGTACTCGGTGTGCACTGGTTGATTATGCCGTACATGACGGTTTGGACTGCCCTCCACGTTCTGCCTGCGACACCTCGGGAGTCTTGAAATGACCGAGCATTCTCCTTTCTTTACGATTGTGACACCCTGTTTCAATGCAGAAAAAACCTTGCTAGAAACTATCGCCTCGGTGCGCGCCCAGACGGAAACCGATTGGGAGCTGTGTCTGGTCAACGATGGCTCGACGGACGATACGCTACGTCTGGCCCAGGCGGCGGCTAATCAGGATCGGCGCATTCATGTCGTGGACAAGCCCAATCAGGGGGTTTCCGCGGCGCGTAACGCCGGAATCGCCTTGGCAAAAGGCCGCGTTGTGGCGTTTTTGGACGCCGACGATGGCTGGATGCCGGACGCCCTGGCACGTCATCGTGTGCGTTTCGAAACGGACGAGAACCTGGCCGTCAGCTACGCCCGAATTGCCTTCGGGGATGCGCATTTGACGCCGTTGGGACGGGTTTCTGCATCTCCTCCATCGGTTCTGACGCCAGCGACGGCTTTGGGAGAAAATCCGATCTGCACCGGATCGAATTTGCTGGTTCGACGTGAGGCGTTTGCCCGGGTGGGGGGGTTTGATGAAACCTTGCGCCACGCCGAGGATCAGGAGTGGTTGTTTCGTGCCCTGGTTGCCTTGGGCGCAGGGGCGGTGGTCGGCCTGGATGCCGTTCTGGTGATCTACCGGGCGAATCCGGAGGGTTTGCACGGCAATCTGGCGGCGATGGAACAAAGCTGGGAGACGATGATGGCTCGCGCGGCGCTGACGGCACCCGACATCGTCCGCCTACATCGTAGTCGCGCCAAAGCCCTCCACCTGCGCCTGTTGGCGCGCCGTGCGCTGCGCGTTCCCACGCAATCCGGCGCCGCCTTGCCCATGATGCTCCGGGCTTTAAGACAGCATCCTCCCTTACTCTGGGAATCGCGCCGAACCCTGCAAACCCTGGCGGGAGCTTTGGCTGTGGCCTGCGTTCCCGGCGCTCGCGGACGAGCGGCCCTGGTTCGGTGGTTCCAGTAATGTTTTCGCTACTCAAGCGTTTTTACACGCCTTATCAGGGCTTGCGGTGCAAACGCAGGAGCAGAATTTCTCCCTGGGTATTGAAGCGAACGGGAATTCCGGAGGTGCCAACACCGCAATGGGTGATGCCCTGCATGCCTTGATAAGTCCAGTAACCCTTGTAAAAGGCGTGGCCACGATTGAGGTGAGTGATGATCTTCCGCCCGCCCGGCAAACAGACCTGACCGCCGTGCGTATGACCACACAAGTAGAGCGCCACGCCCATTCTGGCCGCTTCCTCATACAGTTCGGGTGAATGGATGAGCGCGATGGTAAAACCCTGACGCGCCCTTTCCAGGGCATGGAGGGCCTGATCCGTGTAATAGTAATGCACATCATCCGTGCCAATGATCTGCAGTTTCTGGCCTGCCCTTTCCAGGGCACAGCTTTCATTAATCAGCATCCGGATGCCCATGTCCTCCATGGGTGCGACCATGTGGCAATCGTCATGGTTGCCGAGTACCCCCAAAAAACCCTGACGGCTGCGAATGCCCGACACCAGGAAGCGCAGGTGGTTCATGGTCTCGTCAATGGGTCCATGCAGCTTGGTGCGATAGTCTCCCGTCAGAACACACAAATCCACTTCGTAAGGGCTTGCCAGCTCGACAATCTTCTCTGCCAGGCCCGGCATGCCATCGAGGTGCAAATCCGACAGATGTAACAGGGTGAATCCTTCAAAAGCCGGGGGCAACTGCTCGAACGCAAGATCCATTTCCCTGACGACGATGGCTTCGGCATTTCGCACGCCACGCTCATACCAGCCGACGATCTTCAGGCAAAGCTGAAACGTCTGCATCATGAAGAACAATACCGTCCAGTGCTGGCTTCGTTTGCCTCCGTAACGCTTGGTGACCAGGTTTTGGGTTTCCGTCCAAAACCGGTTGATCGCCCACATCTGGCGTGGATTAATCGGCATTCTTTCCGGGAACTGCCAGCTTGTCTCTGGGTGCTGAGGGGGTGTCATCATGGGAATGCTGTTGTGATCCATAGTACCGCTCGAAATCTGCAAGCCTCGGCCAGAGCCGTTGCTACACCATGATATGATCTTTCAAAGAGCCATCAGGGTTACAGGATTATTTCAGGATATAACTTACCATGCCAAAAGTCTCGGTCGTCATGCCTTGCTACAATGTTGCGGCCTACGTGGGTACGGCCGTTGAAAGCGTCCTTTGCCAGACTTTTCGTGATTTCGAATTGATCCTGGTTGATGACGGTTCCACCGACGAGACGCCAGGCCTCTGCGCGCCTTATCTGTCAGAAACCGTCCGCCTGGTTCGTCAGAAAAATCGTGGTTTGGCCGGTGCCCGCAACAGCGGCATTCGTGAGGCCACCGGGGAATATATCGCCCTGCTGGACTCGGACGACCTCTGGCTGCCGCAGAAACTGGAGAAGCATGTAGCCCTGCTGGAGGCTCGCCCCGAGGTCGGCATCAGCTTCGATCCAGCCACCTTCATCGATGACCAGGGCGTTCCTCTCGGCATTATCCAGAAGCCGAAACTGGAACATATCGAACCCCAGGATGTGTTTACGCGAAATCCCATCGGTAACGGCTCGGCACCGGTGATCCGTCGCGCCGTACTGGATCAGATTGCCTTTGAGCCTCCCGCCACGCCGACGGAAGAGGCACGCCGCTGCTGGTTCGACGAGAGTTTTACCCGTTCCGAAGACATCGAGCTGTGGATTCGCATCGCTTTAACCACCCCCTGGCGCCTGGCTGGGATCGCGGAGTCCCTGACGCTCTATCGGGTTTCCGATCAGGGGCTTTCGGCCAACATTCCGCAACAATACGAGAGTTGGGAACGCGTGTTGGCCAAGACCGCCGGCTATGCACCGGATTTCGTCGCCCGCTGGGGGGGGTTGGCGCGTGCCTATCAGCTCCGTTATTTGGCACGCCGCGCCGTGCGGCTTCGCGATGGCAAGATGGCCTTGTCCCTCTGGAATCAGTCCTTTGCCACCGACAGGTCGATCCTTTGGCGTGAACCGAAACGAACCCTCACGACACTGGGTGCTGCCCTCTTGTTACGTGTCCTGCCACGTGGCCTCTATAACGCCATCGAGAGTGGCGTGATGCGCCCTGGCAAGGGTTCAGTCAGCCCTTCCGTGCCGGCAGGGCCTCCTCCGGCCTTACGGATCGCCCATGTCATCGACGACCCCGCCGTGGGTGGCGTCAATCGCGTCATCAAAAATTTGATGGAAGCCGATCGCCGGGGCATCTTTGAACGGGAGACTGTCCTGGTCAATAGCCGGAGTTTCATGCCCCGGCGCCTGTCCCACGACCTGATCATCATCCACTACACCCTGAGCTGGCGCAAATTGCTGCCCCTGGCACTCTTTCGCATCCTGAATCCACAGGCGCCGATGATCCTGGTCGAGCATTCCTATAGCCGTTCTTTTGAAAGGCTACATGTCCCGGCCCCTCGACGTTTTCATGTCATGTTGAAGCTGGCTTACGGGCTAGTGGATCGTGTCGTCGCCAATTCCTACGCCGTCGCCGCCTGGATGCGGGATTACCAACTGGTTCCCGAAACCCGTTTGGTGACGATTCAGCAAAGCTGGGATGTCTCTTCCCTGTTGCAACTCCCCTTGCCATCACGGCGCCAGGATCGCCCCCTGGTCGTGGGCACCTATGGGCGCTTTCATGAGCAAAAGGGCTTCCCGTACCTGATCCATGCCATGGCAAGATTGTCTCCGGAACGGGTGGTGTTGCGCCTCGGCGGTTTTGGCCCCCTGGAGGCCGAGCTGAGACAGAAAGCCCAAAACATTCCCAACATTACCTTCGTCGGATCGGTGACTGACCTGGCGGATTTTCTTGGCGGCTGCGATGTGATCGCCATTCCCTCGCTGTTTGAGCCGTTCGGTCTGGTTTGTCTGGAGGCCAAGGCCGCCGGACGCCCGGTGATCGCAACGGCCGTCGATGGTCTAATCGAGCAACTGGAAAGTGGCTGTGTTCTGGTTCCTCCGGCAGATGAAGTGGCACTGGCCGAGGCGATCAACGCCATGGCGGATGCCGATATTGCAAAGATCGGCGCCGCAGGGCGGGCATCGGTGGTCGATGCCTTCGCCCTGTTTATTCAGAAATGGTCGACCTTGTTGCTATCTCTCACCAGTTGTCGCGTGGGTTTCAAGGCGGTGCCGACTGCCACCAGGCCAGGCCAGAACAGATCGTGATGTCATTGGAAATTGATGTCGCCATTTTGGCGACAGTGATACACTCACCAATCAAATTATCGCAAGAGGTGTGATCATGGGAACCATCATTGCCAAGCAGGACCGCATCGGCGCTCGCGTGCCCCACGAGGTTTACGAAACGCTGTGCCGTGCTGCCGCGCTGACGGGCGCCACGGTCAATCAGTTTCTGGTGCAGGCCGCGATGAAAGAGGCCCAGGAGGTCATCGAGCGGGAAGAGGTTATCCGTCTGTCTCCGCGCGACTGGAATTGGCTGCTCGACTTGATGGAAGATCCACCTGAACCCAATGCCAAACTGAAGGCTGCCCTGAAGCGTTACCGGGAGACCAAACGAGACGATGCAGGTACGGCTTTTAGCTGGGAACCATGATCGGCAGAGTTTCGATTGCGGCCGTCGGGAACTGAACGACTGGCTGCGACAGGTCGCCCGTCAACATCAGGACAAGGGGTTGTCGAAAACCTTCGTTATCACCCGCGAGGAAGCGCCAACCCGTATCTGCGGCTATTACGCGCTGACGTTGGCCGAACTCGAGAACCGGCATCTGCCGGAATCTCGGCGTAAGAAGCTGCCGCGCCGCATCCCCGGCGTGCGGCTGGGCCGACTGGCTGTCGACAAGCAATACCAGGGCAAAGGTCTGGGCGAACTGCTCCTGATCGATGCCTTGACACGGGCACAGCGCATCTACACCGAGGCAGGCGGGATAGGTCTGTTCGTCGATGCGCTGGATGAGCAGACGGCAGGGTATTACCGGCGCTTCGGCTTTGAGACATCGCCAGATAACCCGCTATTGCTATTCCTGTCGGCAAAGATTATGGAATAGGTTCCCTCACCCGTTGCCGTGTGGGCTTCAAGGCGGTACCAACTGCCACTAGGCCAGGCCAGAACAGATAGGCCAGGATCTCCAGATTCTCGCCGAAGGTATAGAAGAGAATGATGGTTATGACCAAAAAGGCGCTTCGGGCTTCCATGTGCCGCTGGGCCTTCCACAGCAAATGGAGAAAGGTCACCGCAAAAGGCACCGCCAGGGCCAACAGGCCGACCGTGCCCTTGACAAACAGCAGGCCATACCAGGTATGGTGAGAGCCAATCGGCATGTATTCCACCAGATGCGGGCCGCGTTCAACGATGCCGTGGCCAAAAGTCGGTGCTTCCCTTTCCCAGCGGCTCATGGCAATCCGGCCCAAGGCTTCCCGGACGCGCGAAGAATCAACACGGGCCGAACGAAAGGCCTGGAGACCGTCATCGATGCTTTGGATCAACCAGGGGCCGATGATGGGGGCCAAAGGGGAGATGCCGGCCAGGATAAAGGCCGTCAGCGGCTGGAAGAGGTGAAAGGCGACGACGGCGATCGGAGGTGTGGCCACCAGCGCCAGCAGTGCCAGACGAGACTTTGTGAATATCGCAATCAACAGGGCAGAGGCAATAATCCAGGCCGTTTGCCGACGGGTTGTGCAATCCAGCGATAAAACCGCGTGAATGCAGGCCACGAAACCCGCCGCCGGTGCCCAGGGCGAATAAAAATGCCAGCGGGGCAGTCCATTGGACGGATCGATACTGAAAAGCTGTAGGGTAAAATATTCCGGCCCGGGTCCGCCGACCATCTGGATGGGCGAGATAAAGAGCTTTTCCGGAAGTCCAATGTAAAAGGACAGGACAAA